>CAZQXF010000031.1:0-14869 GCA_964596975.1 uncultured Thiotrichales bacterium
AGCGGGTTGGCCATGAATGTTGGCCCGTGCATCAGCGCCCCGGCGTCGCTACGGCAGATGTCGGTGGCGACCTCGTCGCTGACCAGTGTCGCCGCCAGCGTCATGTAACCGCCGGTCAACGCCTTGCCAACGCACATGATGTCCGGCTCGACATCCGCGTGGTGGCAGCCGAACAGCTCGCCCGTGCGACCGAAGCCGGTGGCGATCTCATCGAGAATCAGCAGCGTGTCATAGCGTCGGCATAGTGCCGCAACATCACGCAGGTATTCAGGACGATAGATGCGCATGCCGCCCGCACCCTGCACGATCGGTTCAAGGATCACCGCTGCGATCTCATCTCCATGGCGTTGCAGCTGTTGTTCAAAGGCCTCAAGCGCCGAGCCGTCATCCGGCTCATTGCGTAGTGGTGGTGCCGGCGCAAAGTACTGGCTTGGCAAGAATCCCTGGAACAGCGTGTGCATGCCATTTTTCGGATCACAGACCGACATGGCGCCGAAGGTGTCGCCGTGGTAGCCGTTGCGAATCGTCAGAAAAGCCTTGCGCTGGGGCTGGCCTCTGCCATCCCAGCATTGAATTGCCATCTTCAGCGCCACTTCCACCGCGACCGAGCCCGAATCGGCAAAAAAGACGTGCTGGAGTGAACTCGGTGTGATCTCCAGCAAGCGTTGCGCCAGCCGAACAGCCGGCCCGTGCGTCAGCCCGCCGAACATGACATGGGCAAAACGATCCACCTGCGCCTTCAGCGCCTTGTCCAGAACCGGGTGACGGTAGCCATGGATCACCGACCACCACGACGCCATGCCATCGATCAGCCGGCGCCCATCGGCAAGCTCGATCTCAGCGCCCTCGGCGCCGACCACGGCCCACAATGGTGCATCTGAATGCACTGCGGCATAGGGGTGCCAGATGTGGTCACGATCGTATTTGAGCCAGTCAGTGGGAGTGGGCATGAAGGTTGGCCAGTGTTGGAGTCGCGGCTATTTTCGCATATCACTGGCGATTCATCGTGGTGCGTGCAAAAGGCGTAACCCAGAGTCGTGAGAGCGTTCTTTGAATAGACTATTTGCGCGAAGGTTCAGGTCGTCCGGCTTGCTCTTTACTGGCCAGACGCCTTATCCATGTATGCACGTCCTCGGCGCAATAAACATCTGCGCCGGCGTCGATATTGGCGTCCGACGCTAGTGCCTCTGCAACGAATGCGGCGAGTTTTTCCTCTCGCGCAACCTCGCGCTCGAGTGCCTCCAGCATGACTGCATGTGCCGACCGCCCACTGATTTCAGCGAGGTGCTGAATGCGCTTTTTCAAGGGTTCAGGGAGTTTGATCGATGTTGAAACGACCATTTGAATATACCCCATGTATTTTGTAGTCAGATGTTGCTACCAGGGGCGAGGTAGGCAATGTTTTGGGGTTCGCGGCTGGGATTATTGCCAGTTACTTCGGCTTGCCATGCTCGCCATTGGCCACTGTATGCAGCACATACTTGCCTTCGAAATAAACGATATAGCCGGGATATTCCCAGCTGGAGATGGGGGGCTTGCCGACGGCGGGGTTTTTCCTGACGGGTTTGCCGAAGCGTTTTGCGACGGCTGCCTTGGTCATGCCACGTGTGGGTGCGTTGACGGCTTTGAGCACTTCGACTTCGCCGTTCAGCTTCAACACCTCTGCGCTGGCGGGTGCGGTGAGCACGGCAGTGAGCGGAAGCAGGGTGGAGAGCGTGAGCGTGAGTAGTGGTTTCATCGATCGATTCCGGATGCGTCAACAGGCTGTAATGTAACAAATTATGGCGCTTGCGGCTGTTAAATGCCGCAAGCGTTGATGTAGTGTATGAATGCCACAGGGGTTGTGGTTTAATCCCCCGCATGTTTAAGCCCGTCCCCCTTTTCGTGGGGTTACGTTATACGCGAGCAAAGCGTCGTAACCACTTCATTTCGTTTATTTCCCTGATATCGATTCTGGGCATTGCGCTTGGCGTGATGGCGCTGATCACGGTGCTGTCGGTGATGAACGGTTTCGAGAAAGAACTGCGTGAGCGAATCCTCGGCATGGCGTCTCATGCGCATGTCACCAGCTTCGACAGCAAGCTCTACAAGTGGAAGGATGTGCGGGCGCAGATCGAGGCTGATCCGCGCGTGATCGGCACGGCGCCGCAGATCGAGTTCGAGGCAATGCTGAACTTTGGCGACAAGGTGAGCGGTGCGCTGATTCGCGGTATAGAGCCGGTGGAAGAGCGCCAGGTGTCTGATGTGCATGAGCATATGGTTGCTGGCTCGATCGACGATCTGAAGCCGGGCGCGTTCGGCATTGTACTCGGCAAGGAGCTGGCCATTGCGCTGAACGTCGATCTGGGCAGCAAAGTAACGGTGGTGACGCCACAGGCGAATGTGACGCCGGCGGGTTTCATGCCGCGATTTCGTCGCTTTACCGTGGTAGGCGTCTTTTCGGTGGGCATGTATGAGTATGACCGCGCCACTGCCTTCATGCATATTCAGGATGCGGCAAAGCTGATGCGCTATGGCAATGCCATTGGGGGAATCCGGCTCAAGCTGGCAGACATGTTCGAGGCGAAACAGGTGTCGGCGGCGTTGTCTCAGGCGCTGGGACCCGATTATTTCGTCGCCGACTGGACGGTACAGCACGAGAACTTCTTTCGTGCGATCAAGACGGAAAAGCGGGTGATGTTTTTCATTCTGCTGCTCATCGTCACCGTGGCTGCGTTCAATATCGTCTCCACGCTGGTGATGTTGGTGAACGACAAACGCGCCGACATCGCCATTATGCGTACGCTGGGTATGTCGCCGACGCAGGTGATGGGGGTGTTTATCGTGCAGGGCATGTTGATTGGCACCTTGGGCACTTTGCTCGGCATTGTCTGTGGCGTTGCGCTCGCGACCAATGTCGATGTGATCGTGCCGTGGCTGGAGCAGCTGTTTCACACCAAGTTTCTGGCGGCAGATGTTTACTACATTACCGAGCTGCCTTCAGATCTACGGGTACGCGATGTCGTCATCATTGCGGTGGTGTCGTTCATGGCATCGATTCTGATGACCATCTATCCGGCTTGGCAGGCATCCCGAACCTCACCTGCGGAGGCGCTGCGGTATGAGTGAAATCTGTGAAGCGCCAGTTTTGCGCGCCGAGGGGCTGAAGCGCACCTTTCAGGAAGGCAAGCTGAAGGTGGAAGTACTGCACGGTATCGACTTTGTTGTCGAACCAGGTGAGAAGGTGGCGATCGTCGGTGCGTCAGGCAGTGGCAAGAGTACCCTGTTGCAACTGCTGGGTGGGCTCGACCTGCCCACCGAAGGCCATGTACGCATCTGCGGAGAGGATATCAGTAAGCTTTCTGATGCCGCTCGGGGCCGGTTGCGCAATCGCAGTATCGGGTTTGTCTATCAGTTTCATCACCTGTTGCCGGAATTTACTGCGCTGGAGAATGTTGCTCTGCCCATTCTGCTCTCGGGCGCGTCGGTAGCGTCGGCGACCGAACAGGCCACCGGACTGCTGGAACGTGTCGGTCTCGGTCAGCGCACGGCCCATAAGCCTGGCGAGCTCTCAGGCGGGGAACGCCAGCGCACGGCGATAGCGCGCGCGTTGTCGAACAGACCGGATGTGGTGTTGGCCGACGAGCCAACTGGCAACCTCGACCGCAAGACGGCGGATCATATCTATGGGTTGTTGCTGGAACTGAACGAGGAATTCAACACCGCGTTCGTGATCGTGACACACGACCAATCGCTGGCAGAGAAGATGGATCGTGTCTGCCATCTCGAAGACGGAGTTTTTATCGACTGACGTCGACCGAAGTGCCGGCGGGTTTCGAGGTTGGAGGCGTGGGCCGGCGCAGGGGGGTGACCACTGCCCGTCGCTGGGCCTCCCTGGCTCTCTCTTCGCGTTGCTTGCGTCGTGCTCGGTAACGCCGCAGCACATAGTCACGCCACAGATATTGGGTGACGAAGTAGCCGATCGACGAAAAGAAGGTGGCCATCACCAGGCTGCCCACCAGCAGCGGCTTCCAGATATGAATCATTTCGGTGGAGAACCACTCCCAACTGAGTTCGATGGTCGTCGCTTCATGCGGTAGCCCGAGGATCACCGCGCCCAATTTGATGGTCAGCATGAAGATCGGTGCGATGGTCAGCGGGTTGGTAATCCAGATCAATACCACCGATACCGGCAGGTTCACCCGGAACCAGATCGCCAGCAACGCCGCTAGAATCGTCTGGAACGGAATCAGGATAAACGCGCTGAACAACCCCACGGCCACGGCGCCGGACACGGAACGCCGGTTCAGATGCCAGAGATTGGGGTCATGCAACAGCTTGCCCAGGAATTGAAAGCATTTTTCCTCCCGCACCTGATGAGGCTCGGGGAGGTAGCGCTTGATGAGACGTTTGGGCATTGGTGCGGGTTCGAATGTCGGGGCTGGAACATGACTACTGTGTGACATTTGAGTCAAAAACTCAACAAGGGTTCAGTAAATATGTGAGCAGATTGTTCGCACCTTGACCGCAGCGGGCGTATTAAACCCTTTCTGTCGATGCCACAGCCCGTTATCGGGTCATTGTCATGCCCTTTGTCAGTGCTGGCTTCCTTGCCGGTGTCTTCCTTGTTTACCACCTCGCCGAGCTGTTGCCGCTGATGCTGGCACCGGTTTTGCTGCTGGGGGCGATACTGCTTCTTCGGCGTCGGCGCTGGTGGTTGCTGGCGGGTCTGCTCGGCGGTGTTGGCTGGGCGCTGTTGCAGGCGCACTGGAGCCTGCATTCACAATTACCTGAAACGATGGAGGGCGTCGATCAGACGGTCAGCGTCCGTGTGCTCGATCTGCCACGCGAAGAGGGGCGGCGATTGCGTTTTGTTGCTGAAGTTCAGGGTGATCCAGTCTCCCCGATGCCGAACCGACTGCTGCTCAGCTGGTACCGGCCCTATCCGGAGCTCCGGCCTGGAGACGTCTGGCAGTTGCGTGTGCGGCTGAAACGCCCGCGCAGTTTTGCCAGCCCTGGTGCATTCGATTACGCCGGCTGGCTGTTTCGTCAGGGGATCGGTGCCTCCGGCTACGTACGCAAGTCGCCGGACAATCAGAAGCTGCGGGATGGCGCCTGGTCCATCGATTTGTGGCGGCTGCGATTATCGCAGCGTATCGATGAGATGTCGGACGTGCTACATGAGCCTGGTCTGATCAAGGCGCTGGCGCTCGGTATTCGCCATGATATCCCACAACAGCATTGGGATACGCTCATCCGCACCGGCACCAATCACTTGCTGGCGATATCCGGCTTGCACATCGGCCTGGTGGCAGCTTTCGGCTGGTTGCTGGCGCGCTGGCTGTGGCGTTTGCTTCCGGCGCTGTGCTTGTGGGTGCCGATGCAGCGCGCCGCTGCGCTGGCAGCTTTGCTGCCGGCATCGTTATATGCGGCGCTGGCAGGGTTTGCCGTGCCGACGCAACGTGCATTGATCATGTTGGCGGTCGCCGCCATCGCCCTGTTGTTGTGGCGTCGGATAAGACCATGGAGCGTGCTGTCGACGGCATTGTTACTGGTGCTGCTGATCGATCCGGCGGTCGTGCTGGCGCCCGGTTTCTGGCTGTCGTTCATTGCTGTGGCGGCGATCATCGCGTTGGTGCAGCGGCAGCGCAAACGGGGTTGGCGGCTGTTGATTCTGGTGCAGTTCGTGTTGTTGGTGGCGTTGCTGCCGGTCACGGCAAGCTTTTTTGGCCGTGCCTCGTTGATCTCACCGTTGGCCAACTTGGTGGCGGTACCGCTGGTGAGCCTGCTGGTGGTGCCGCTGGTGCTTGCGGGAGTCATGCTGCTTGGGTTGAGCGGCACGGTGGGTGAGTTGCTACTGCTTGCCGCTGACGGGCTGTTGCGGCTGCTGATGGCCTTTCTGGCGCAGCTTTCGACGTTTTCATGGTCGTCATGGCCGTTGCAGCTCTCCGCTGGGGCAGCGTTGATCTTCGCCATGCTGGCGGTTGTCCTGTGGCTCATGCCGCGTGGTATTCCTGGTCGCTGGTTGCTACCGCTTTTCCTTATCCCAGCCGTGACCAGCAATGCGCAGCCGCCCATTCCATCCGGCCATTTTCAGGTTGATGTGCTGGATGTCGGGCAGGGGCTCGCCGTCGTCGTCACCACGGCCGGGCATCTGCTGGTCTATGACACGGGGGCGCGATTCAGTCGTCGTGCATCGGCAGCGAACTCGGTGCTGCTGCCCTTGTTGCGACGCCGCGCAGTGCGCCATATCGATATGCTGGTGATCAGCCATGATGACAACGACCACGCTGGCGGTGAAACCTTGCTGATGCGAGAAATGGCAGTGGCTGAGCGTCGGGTGTCGACATTGACGCCGGAACGTGCGGGAGATGCCGTCAGTTGCAGGGCGGGGGATAGGTGGGTTTGGGACGGCGTGGTTTTCGAGTTCCTGCACCCAGCCGATACCCTGGCGGCGGCAGACAACGATCGCAGTTGCGTGCTGCGTATCGACAACGGTGTGCATGCGGTGTTGCTGCCGGGAGACATCGAGACCCCGGTCGAACGGCTTCTGCTGGAAACCCGCGCGACACAATTGCGAAGCACGCTACTGGTAGCGCCGCACCATGGCAGCTTGACCTCCTCTTCCCCGGCATTCGTGAGCGCGGTTGCGCCCGACTGGGTGGTTTTTTCGGTGGGTTACCACAATCGTTTCGGCTTTCCCCGTGGTGAGGTGGTGGCGCGGTATCTGGAACAGGGCAGCCATGTGCTGAGTACGGACAATGCCGGCACGGTGACCATGCGTTTCGGGCTTGAACCTGATGCGGTATCGGTGCGAGAGCATGCGCGGGTCGAAGGGCATTGGTGGTGGCCGCGCCACACAGACAATGAACTGTTCGGCATTTCCGCCGCGCCGTCGTTTCTCTAGGTTTGTGGTTTCCGGTATCATACGCGCCTCATTACGCGGAGAGACAGTGAAGTCCCATGTTTGAGCTGGTAAAGGCAGGCGGTTGGCTGATGGTGCCGATCATCGCGGCATCGATTGTCGCAATGGCGATCATCTTTGAAAGGTTCTGGAGTTTGAAACGGGATAAGGTGATTCCCGACCAGCTCGTTCCCAAGGTTTGGCACTGGGTGCAGCAAAACCAGATGACACCGGAGCGGCTGCGGGATGTGCGTGAAGGCTCGCCGTTGGGGGAGATTCTGGCTGTTGGCATCGTCAATGCCAATCAGGATCGGCTGATGATGAAAGACGCCATCGAGGATACCGGTCGCCACGTTGCCATCCGCCTGGAGAAATACCTCAACACCCTGGGAACCATTGCAGCTATTTCACCGCTGTTGGGCCTGCTAGGTACTGTGGTCGGCATGATTCAGGTTTTCAGTGTGATGACCAGCGTCGGTGTCGGCGATCCGGGGGCATTGGCGGGTGGTATCTCCAAAGCGTTGATCACCACGGCTGCGGGTATCACCGTCGCCATCCCCAGCCTGTTTTTCTACCGCTATTTTCGTGGTCGCGTCGATGAGCTGATCGTCGACATGGAGCAGGAGGCGCTGAAACTGGTTGATGCCTTCCATGGCACCCCATCGGCTGACCTGAAAACCAGCAGCAAAAGCAAGAAGAAAAAGGCATGAAGTTCCGTATCCGCCAGCAGGAAGAATTGCAGATTGGCCTGACACCGCTGATCGACGTGGTCTTTATTCTGCTGATCTTCTTCATGGTAACCACGACCTTCGATCGAACCTCCGAGCTGCGTATCGAGCTGCCCGACGCGACTACGCAAGACAAGGTGTCGAACGAAAAGACGCTGGAAATCGCGATCGACGCCAAGGGGCAGTTTTTCGTCAATCAGGCACGGGTGATCAGCAGCTCGCCCAAGGCACTCTATCTCGCCATCAGCAAGGTTGCCGGCAGCAACAAGGACATGCCGGTGGTACTCAAAGCCGATGCGCAAACGCCGCATCAGTATGTCGTCACGGCCATGGACACCATTGGCCGTCTGGGTCTGACACGGTTGTCGATCGCCACCAACATTGCCCAGTAGCGTGGCATCGCCTCCGGTCAACCGGGGAATCTACCGCCGCCTCGCCCGCTACAGCTTCCAGCACTGGCAGCTGCTGGCTGTCGGGGTTGCCGGCATGGTTGTGTCGGCGCTCGCCGAACCGGCCTTTGCCGCGTTGATGAAACCACTGCTCGACGGCAGTTTCGTCGAGCGTGATCCACAGGCGATGACCTGGGTGCCGGTCATGTTGATTGGCGTCTTTCTGGCAGCAAGCGTCGCTACGTTTGTCACGGGCTATGCCATGGCGGCCGTCGGGCGGCAGGTGATCAAGGCACTGCGGGCCGAGATCTTTGCCAAATATCTCACCCTGCCGACCGAGTTTTTCGATACCGCCACCAGCGGCAGCCTGATCTCACGGCTGACCTACGACGTCGAACAGGTGGCCGAAGCTGCCACCACCAGCTTGACCATTCTCATTCGCGACAGCCTCAGCATTGTCGGGCTGATTGCCTGGATGCTCTACCTCAGTTGGGAACTCACGCTCGGATTCTTCGCCGTTGCCCCTTTTGTGGCTTGGATTGCCAACTATGTGACTGGGCGTTTTCGTCGCATCAGCAAGCGTATCCAGAGCTCGGTTGGCGATGTGACCCATGTGGCGCAGGAGGTGATCGAAGGGCAGCGCGTGGTCAAGGTGTTTGGCGGGCAGGATTATGAAAACCGGCGCTTCGACATCACCAATGAAGAGAACCGCAAGCTCAATCTCAAGCTGGCGGTGACGCGGGCGGCATCGGTGCCGGTACTGCAATTCCTCGTCGCCGTGGTATTGGCCGGAATTATCTTTGTCGCCACCCGACCGGCATTTCACGACAAGATCACCGTCGGCACCTTCATGTCGTTCATGACCGCGATGATGCTGCTGCTGCAACCGATCCGCCGCCTTGCCAATGTCAACGCCGCCATCCAGAAGGGCATTGCCGCCGGTGAAAGCCTGTTCGCGGTGTTGGACATCCCCTCCGAACGGGATGAAGGCAGCCGCAAATTGGCACGGGTCAGGGGCGAGCTGGGCTTCGAGCACGTCAGCTTTCGCTACGTCAATGACGACACCGCGCTGGTGCTCGACGACATCTGCTTCACCGTTCCCGCCGGAGAAACCTGGGCCCTGGTCGGGCGCTCCGGCAGCGGCAAGACCACCCTGGTCAACCTGATCCCGCGGTTGTACGAAGTCAGCTCAGGGTGTATCAGCATCGACGGCATACCCATCGACGAAATCGGCTTGATTGATCTGCGTGACCAGATCGCCTATGTCGGTCAGCACGTCACTCTGTTCAACGACACCATCCGCGCCAACATCGCCTATGGCCGCCTGCAATCTGCCAGCGACGACGAAGTCATCGCCGCGCTGAAAGCCGCCAACGCCTGGGAGTTCGTCGAAAAAATGCCGCAGGGACTGCAAACCCAGGTCGGGGAAAGGGGCATGCTGCTCTCCGGCGGACAGCGCCAGCGTCTGTCGATCGCCCGCGCGCTCCTGAAAGATGCACCCATCCTCATCCTCGACGAAGCCACGGCCTCACTCGACACCGAATCTGAACGCGCTATCCAGGCCGCCCTCGACAAACTGCTCAAAGGTCGCACCACCCTCGTCATCGCCCATCGGCTATCCACGATCAAAAATGCCGACAACATCCTCGTGATGGAGCAGGGCAGAATCATCGAATCCGGCACCCACGACGGGTTGATGAAAAAAGGCGGTGCCTACGCACATCTTTACGAACTGCAGTTTCAATAGATGTGGCCGCTGGTGATGTTTTGATGCGTTGCGACAAGACCTGACCCCCGTGCAGTGTGTGTACGTTGTGACAAGACCTGCCCCCTGTGCAGCTGGTGCGCTGCAGTGTGTGCCTATGCAAGCAGCTTCGTTCCATAAAACATTGCTGCCCCGATCATCAGTGTGGCATAGCCTGCCAGCATAAACTTCACCAAAAATGCCGTTGTACTGTCTTCGGGCGCATGTACGGCATACAGTTTGTAGGTAATGAGGTTGGCCATCGCTGCGAACAGGCTGCCAAAACCACCCACGTTCGTTCCCCACAGCAATGCCTGCCAATGCTCGGTAAACGGCGTGAGGAGTAATGTCGTCGGGACATTGCTGATGATTTGACTGAGGGCTGTCGACAGGAGGAAGACATGGTGCGGGTGCTGAAGCTCGGCATCGATGAGTTCACTCATGTTCCCGGCAATACCGATAAAAGCGAGAAAGGTTGCGAGTAGCGCATAGTCGACACGCAGACTGTCGCGATCAAGCAGCAGTGGGTAGGCAATCGCGAGCACTGCGTAAATCGGGGGCAATACCCTGAGTACACAGAGAACAACCAACAGCAGCAGCCCCCCCGTGAATGATCATTCGGCGGCTATCGACAGTGATCTGCGGTGGCCGAATGTCCATGATCCGAGTGGTTTTCATTGCCGTCGCCGCGAGCATGAAAACCACCAGCAGACCCAGTGAGAATGGCGCGATTTCCCGAACGAATTGTCCTGCTTCCAACTGATAAAAAGAGAAGATGAATAGGTTCTGCGGAGTACCAAACGGCATCATTGCAGCACCTGCATGCGCGCTCAGCGCTATCAGAATCACCAGGCGATCCCGTTGCTGGATGCGTAGCGACATTACCAGTGGAATCATCGTTACCAGGCTGACATCAATCGTCACAACCATCGACAGCAAAAACGTCACGATAACTACCTTGAGCGGCAGAAACCTTCCGCGCTCCAACCACAGCCCTGAGCGCACCAGAAAACCGCTGTTCTCGATTCCCTTTACCGAGACGAATAGTGCAAACAGCAGAAAAATCGGCGTAGTCTCGACCGAAGTATAGACAGGAAGTCGGCCAAGTAGCACTGACGTCAGCAGCAGCACGACCGCAACGACAATCAGAAGCCGCTCGGCGATGACACGATCAAGGAGAAGGCGGAATGTTTGCAACAGATGGCAACCGAGAGCGTTCGAACCGGGCGGGGCCCAAAAGTATAGCCCATCTTCTCAGCAGGCCGTCCAGAATAGATGACATAGGTTCACATCCCTGTAACTGGGGCCCGTGGGGATGATGGTGTCGCTCCAATATGCCTGCCGCGAGATTCAATAACGACCAGGTCGTTTCCGCCCCGTTACTCCCCGGCGCTGGTGTCGAAGGTTATCGCGATTCTTGCGCCGGGGTTGCGGGTGCTGACGTCGATTTCGGCTTGATGCAGGCTGGCGACGGCTTTGACGAGGCTCAGGCCGAGGCCGCTGCCGGGGGTGCTACGCGCGCTGTCGAGGCGGACGAAGCGTTCGAAGATATGTTCTCTTTCTGCTGGCGGGATGCCGGGGCCAGTGTCTTCGACGGCGACTTCTATTGTGCCATTGATACGTCTTGCGCAGAGTGAGACATGGCCGCCTTTCGGGGTGAATTTCATGGCGTTGTCGAGCAGATTGGTCACTGCCTGGGCGAGTAGTTGGCGGTTGCCGTGCAGCGTAAGGCCCGGTTCGATGTCGGCGGAGAATTCGAGTTCGGCTTCTTCGGCGGCGGCGTCGTAGAGTTCGGCCATTTGTTCCAGCAAGCCGCTGAGGTCGACTTCGGTCCAGTCCTGTCGGCGCTCGCCGGATTCTGCGCGGGCGATGCTCAGCAGCGCGTTGAACGTCTTGATCAGTTCTTCGGTGTCTTCGACGGTTTGGGCGATGGTTTCGCGGTAGGTCTCTTCGTCGCGATTTTCCAGCAGGATGACTTCGAGCCGGTTGCGAATCCGGTTCAGCGGTTTGCGCAGGTCGTGGGCGAGGTTGTCGGTAACGTTGCGCATGCCGTGCATCAACTGTTCGAGCCGTTGCAACATCGAGTTGATGGTGCGGCTGAGCTGGTCGAATTCGTTGTTGCGGCGGTTGACGGGCATGCGCTGGGAGAGGTCGCCGTCGATGATTTCACCGGCGGTATTGCGTACTTTTTCGATCCGCCGCAGCACTTGCTGACCAAAGATCATGCCGACAGCCAGCGCTAGCGCCAGGGTGACAAGAATCGTCAGGATGACGGTGTTGTATATTTTTCGCAGCACCTTCTGCTGGTCGTTCAGGTCGCGTGCCACCAGCAGCTGGTAGTCGCCCGGCAATTGGGTCAATAGCACTCTGACGGGGTCTGCATCATGTGCTTGATCGGTTTTCAGCAACACGCCCATCGGCAGGGTGGCAAAGGCCTGCTTGCCATCTTCGGTGGTGTATTCGGGCACGAAACCGGTGGTGATGTCCTTCTGTTCCCGATGCACCAGTACGTAGATGAAAAAGCTGGTGCGACTGTCGTGCTGTTTTTGTTGCAACGATTCGAATAGCGCATCGATATCCTTGGCGCGATACTGGTTGATGAGAATATTGGCCTCCAGTTGCAAGCGCGCGTCGGTCTGGTTCATCAGCTCTTTTTTGGTCGTGAGGTAGATGAACCCCATCGCCGTGGCGGCGAGCAGGCTGAAGGTGAGGGCATAGATCAGCGACAGCCGGAAGGCTGTGGTGCGAAAGAGTTTCAGGCTGAGGCTCATCGCCGTGGCTCTGGGCGCTTAAGGTTCATGCAGGGAATAGCCGGCGCCGCGAATCGTGTGCAGCAGAGGTTTGTCGAAATCCTTGTCGATCTTGCGCCGCAGGCGGCTGATATGCACGTCGATGACGTTGGTTTGCGGATCGAAATGATAGTCCCAGACATTTTCCAGCAACATGGTGCGGGTGACCACCTGGCCGGTATGCCGCATCAGGTATTCCAGCAGCATGAATTCGCGTGGTTGCAGCTGAATTTCGGTGTCGCCGCGCGTGACTTTGCGCTTGATCTGATCCAGCCGCAAATCACCGACCTGCAAAACTGTGCCCTGCATTTCGGGTTGACTGCGCCGCGCCAGCGCCTGCAGCCGGGCCAGCAATTCGCTGAAGGCGTAGGGTTTGACGAGATAGTCATCGCCGCCGGCACGCAGGCCATCAACGCGGTCGTCCACCTCGCCCAGGGCGCTGAGGATCAGCACCGGCGTGTGGATATTGCGCTTGCGCAGCTCCTCGATCAGCGTCAGCCCATCCATGCCTGGCAGCATGCGATCGACGATCATCACGTCATATTGGCCGTTGACGGCCATGTGTAGCCCGTCCACACCGTTGTCGGCATGATCCACGTTATAGCCGCTTTCGCCCAGACCCTTGCGGATGAACGTGGCGGTATCGGTATCGTCTTCTACAAGAAGTGTATGCATGGCGGGGATGATAGGGCGCATGGCGGCGCGAATAAACCTCGATGAACTTAATTTAATGTTGCGGTAACCCCCTGTTAAGGTTTCAGCAGGCATGATGGTCATCATTGAATACCACAGCGGAGACAGCGCAAGTGAAGTTAACGATTGATCGCAGGGTCGAAAAACGCCGGGAAAAGAAAAGCGCGTTCACCTTCTTTCTGGTGGCGATGATGGCGGCGGCATTCAGTGTCAACGCAGCAGCATTGCCCGATCTGCCGAAGCTGATCGAGGAAAACGGTAAGGCAGTCGTCAATATCCGTGTCGACCACGATGCCATGAGCAAGACATCGCTGGGGCGGCAGTTGCCTGACGGTGTGCCCGAGCAACTACGTCGTTTCTTCCGCGAGATGCCCGACGGTGGTGGCTCTGGCGGGCATGAGGTAGGTATCGGCTCCGGCTTCATCATTTCAAGCGATGGCTACATCGTCACCAACGCCCATGTTGTCGAAGATTCCGACGAGGTACAGGTGATCATGAAGGATCGTCGCGAATTTACCGGCACCGTGGTGGGCAAGGATGAGCGCAGCGATGTCGCCTTACTGAAAATCGATGCCAAAGACTTGCCGGTGGTGCACACCGGCAACTCGGACAAGCTGAAAGTTGGGCAGTGGGTGTTCGCCATAGGTGCGCCATTCGGCTTCGACCAGACAGCGACCCAGGGCATCGTCAGCGCTCTGTCGCGTAGCTTGCCGGATGGCACCTATGTGCCATTCATTCAAACCGATGTCGCAGTCAACCCCGGCAACTCCGGTGGCCCGCTATTCGATCTCGATGGCAATGTTGTCGGCGTCAACTCACAAATCTACAGCCGCAGCGGTGGTTATATGGGCCTGTCATTCGCCATTCCGATCAATCTGGTGAAAAACATCACCGCGCAACTCCAGACCAAAGGCTATGTCAGCCGCGGTTGGCTCGGCGTTGGCATCCAGGGTATGGATGCGAATCTCGCCCGCTCGTTCAAGCTTGACCGTGCGCGTGGTGCGCTGGTTTCCGAAGTCAACCCCGACGGCCCGGCACGTAAAGCGGGCATCCAGCCGGGTGATGTCATCGTCAGCTTCGATGGCCGCAATATCAATCGTGCCACCGACCTGCCCGTACTGGTTGGCATGACCCCGGCAGGCAGCAGTGTCGAACTCAAAGTCATCCGCGACGGCAAGGAAAAAACACTCACCGTCAGCGTTGCCGAGCTGGAGCCGCAACGCCCTGAGGAAGTGGCCGTCTCCGCACTGCCACCTTCAGGAAAACTCGGTGTCGCCGTCAGCAAGCTGGCACCCGAAGAACGCAGCAAACTCGGCCTCGACCATAAGGGAATCCGTATCGAAGGCGTCGTCCCCGGCAGCCCCGCAGCACGCGCCGGCCTCCAGGAAGGGGATGTGTTGCTCGCCTTCAACAACATCGAAATCAGCAACCCCGAAGATCTGAAGAAAGCCGCTCGTCAGGCTCCCGGTGCCGAACCACTCGCCGTGCTGATCATCCGCAAAGAACAACCGTTGTATCTCTCCCTGCAAATAGACGACAAGGTGTCATAACCGGCTATTCACCACAGTTTTCATAGCAGTCCCTCCCGGCCATGGATGGCTCTGGCCCTGGTATCGCAAGATGTCAGGGTTTTTTTTTGCGCG
>CAZQXF010000032.1:0-3791 GCA_964596975.1 uncultured Thiotrichales bacterium
GCACAGCGGGCCATAGACGATATAGCTGTGGCCGGTGATCCAGCCAATATCGGCGGTGCACCAGTAGACTTCGCCATCCTTGTAGTCGAACACCAGCTTGTGGGTCATCGCCGCTTGTAGCAGGTAGCCGGCGGTGGTGTGCAGCACGCCTTTGGGTTTGCCGGTGGAGCCGGAGGTGTAGAGAATGAACAGCGGGTCCTCGGCGTCCATCGGCTCCGGTTCGCAGACCGGGTCGGCGGCTTCGAGCGCGTCGTGGTACCAGACATCGCGGCCTTCGGTCCAGTCACAGCTGCCATCGCCACGCCGAACCACGAAGCAGGTGTGGACATTGGGGCATTTCGCCAAGGCCGCATCGGCATTCTGCTTCAGGGGCAGAGACTTGCCCGTGCGAACCGATACATCGGCGGTGATCAGCACTTCGCAGTCAGAGTCGTGGATACGGCTGGCCAGCGCATCGGGCGAGAAGGCGGAGAAGACAATGGAGTGCACCGCGCCAATGCGGGTACAGGCGAGCATGGCGACGGTGGCCTCGGGAATCATCGGCATATAGATCGAGACGCGATCGCCTTTTTTCACGCCACGCGCCTTGAGGGCATTGGCGAAGCGGTTGACGTTGGCGTGCAGCTCGCGGTAGCTGATGCTGCGGTTCATTTCATCAGGATCGTCGCCCTCCCAGAGAATGGCGGTCTGGTCGCCGCGGGTTTCCAGGTGACGGTCGAGGCAGTTGTAGGAAACGTTCAGTTTCGCACCCTTGAACCATTCGATGTGCAGGTCATCCTCCATGAATGACCAGTCGAGCACCTTGTCCCATTTGTCGAAGAAGGTCAGATACTGCTCGGCCTGTTCGGCCCAGAAGCCTTCCGGATCCTCGACCGATTGCTTGTACATGGCTTCATACTGTTCGGCGTTGACGTTGGCCTGGGCAGCAAATTCGGGATCTACCGGATAGACTTTTTCGGACATGGTGATTCTCCTTTGTTGTGTATGCTGGCGCGCTAAGAAATGATATCAGCGCACAATGTTATCACTATCGTCCCTGCTCGCCATCGGGTTTTTGGTGCGCACCTGCGGCGCACACCCTACGGTGTGGGTTGGTTGTAGGGTGTGCGCGTGAGCGTGCGCACCAAAAGCAGCCAATTTGTGTCAGTACCGCAACACCCGTTTCAGTGCTGGTGCCTTCTTTCTGTCCATCAGACTGGTTTCGACCATGAACAGTTCCGCGGTGGCAATGGCGTCGCTGAGCGCATTGTGGGCGCCGTAGCGGGGCAGGCCGTGATGTTCGCGCAGCCGGAACAGGCGCAGCTCGGAAGGATCGTAGCCGGCGGTGCGCATGTCCATGCGACGCTTGGCCATGAACAGCGTGTCGATCATCGGGAAAATCGGTGCCATGCCGTAGAGCCGCTGGCAGGCAGCAGTGAGAAAGTCTTTCTCGATGCGGCCGAAATGTACCAGCATGACGCGACCGGCCATTGCCACAAGTAAGTGATCAATTGCCTGCTGCAATGGTTCGCCGGATGCCTTGTGACTGTCCGTGATCTGGTGGATGACGACATTCTCCTCATCGAGTTCGCCGTGACTGTGGACAATGGTGTGATGTGCCGTCGAGAGTACGATCTCATTGTTGTCGATACAGACATGGCCGATGCTGAGGATATGTGCGGTGGCGGGGTTGAGCCCGGTGGTTTCGAAATCGACAGCGAGAATCGGTGTGCGATCCAGCGGGGTTGCCGGGTCGGGGAAGGGGGTGGCGAGATATTCCCGCAACGCGCCCGCCGGCGCCTTGGCCAGCAGACGCTTGCGCCTTGCATCGAGACCAAGCCAGCGATCGAGTAGTGCCAAGGTCATTGCAGCAACGGCCTCATATCTGGTAGCGGGACTGAAGTGTCGCCTGCATGGTCTGGATGACTTTGAAGGCATCTTTCAAGTGTTCGCGCTCCAGCCGGGAAATCTCTTTGGGTGACATGAAGTTGTCGGCGGGTTCGCCGGCCTGTATCTGTCGTGCCTGATGTTCCAGCCGCAAAATACCGATGAACTCCAGCGCGTCGAGCAGGTTTGCTGCCCCCGATTCGCTCAGCGTAGGCGTACCGGCGGCGGCTTTGAGGCGTTCGATGGTGTTGACGGCAGGAATGCCTTCCGACAGCGCATAGATCCGCGCCAGATCGACGATGGGCGCGATGCCGTTGTGTTTGAGATCGAGCGTGTCGTTATGTTTGCCGTCGTGGATCAGTACGAAGTCGCGAAAGAAACCCAGTGGTGGCCGCAGCTTCAGGGCGTTGTGCGTCAGGTGGGCGAGAAACAGCGTGCTTTGCGGTGTTTGCGCGAGCATCTTTTCGCGGATCGCTTGTAGCAGCGTAGTGTCGCCGTGGATGGTGCGCAGGTCGAAGAAGATGCTGGAGTACATCAGCGCCATTGGTTCCGGCATATTGATCCAGCTGTCGAAATAGCCCTGCCAGACGGACTGCGCCTGGCGCCATTTCTCGTTTTTTGCCATGACGTCGCCGGGGCAGTAGACATAGCCGCAGTCGTTGAGCCCGTCGCAGACGAAATTGGCAACCTGCTCGAACCAGCCTTCGTCCTCTTTTTTCAGGTCGTCGGCAATGATCATGCCGTTGTCCTGGTCCGAGTGCGAGGTCTGCTCGCGCCGGGCATGGGATCCGGCGGCAACCCAGGCGTAGGGCACTGGCGGTGGGCCGAATCTTTCCTCGGCCAGTGTCAGCAGCCGCCTGGTCAGCGCTGAGGTAATCGAGGTGACGACGTTGCCGACATGCTCGGGTGTGGCGCTCTGGTTGACCAGCTGTACCTGTAGTTGCGGAATGGTTTCGCTGAGGCCGCGTAGCGTGTCGATGTCTGTGGCACGATGAATGGCGCTGGCTAGATAGGCCGCGTTGCGGCCTTCCTGTCGCATGAGATCGGAAATGGCGACCACCCCCTTGAGCTTGCCATCGTCGATGACCGGCAGGTGGTGGATGTGTTTGCGCGTCATCGTCATCAGCGCATCGAAGGCGATCACGTCGCTCGATGTGGTAGTCATGTCAGTGGTCATGATCTGTTCGACCGGATTGCTCGGTGCATGGCCCGCAGCGACGCAACGGCGCGTGATGTCCTTGTCGGTGACGATGCCGACTGCCTTGCCATGATCGACAACCACGAGCGAGGAGACGGACGCGTCATTCATGCGTACGGCCGCTTCATGGATGCTGTCACTGGTGTTGATGGTGATGGCGGGTGACTGCATGACATCGTCGACGGTCATGGTCATCAACCGGGACGATGGCGTCGCTTCCTGGCGTGTCGCCATCGCCTGGTTCAAACGTTGGGATGCCGTATTGTGAATGAAAGACAGCACCGAAGGGGCGTCACCCACTGCTTCGCTGAGCTGATCACAACTGACAGTGTAGGCAAGCATGTCTTCATCGACACTCACTTGAAACTTGTCGGCCCCATCGGTCGGGCAGAAGCTGGTGCAGATATCACTCTCGCCCAATTTTCCCAGTAACGTGCCTTTCCGGGATTTCAGGCTTAGGGCACCTTTGCGGATGATATAGAGCCGCTCTTGCTTCGCGTCTTCTGGCGGTAGTGATGCGCCAGCACGGAAATAGCGAATGGTGATTTTTTCCACCAGCTTCTCGATGCTGTGGTTGTCGAGGCGATCGAAGGGCGGAATGGCAGCGATGAAATCGCGGATTTCCTTCAGTTCTATTTCCATGGGATGGTGGGGCTGCTTGTTGAATGGTGACGGATGGGAGGTTAACGCTACCCCCACGCACCAGCTTCTGCAATGCCTGGGACCG
>CAZQXF010000032.1:3891-14577 GCA_964596975.1 uncultured Thiotrichales bacterium
TCAGCAATGAATCGACTGACGTCTGTCAGTGATCCGTTGCTGCGCCAGCGCCGGCGGGAACCCGGAAGTTCTCGACCATGTGCTGGATGTGGTCTGGTGCCGGTCCGGTGACTTTCGATACCAGATAGGCGACGGCAAAGTTGACGATGGCGCCAACCGCACCGAAGGCCTTGGGATCGATGCCGAAGAACCAGTTCCTTGGCATGCCCATCATGAACTCGGTGCCCTTGATGAACATGATGCCGTGGTGCTGGAACACATACAGCAGGGTGACACCGATACCAGCGACCATGCCGGCGACGGCGGCCTTGCTGCCGATGTTCTTGGAGAAGATACCCATCATCAGTGCCGGGAAGATCGATGACGCGGCGAGACCAAACGCCAATGCCACCGTTCCCGCTGCGAAGCCGGGCGGATTCAACCCCAGATAGCCTGCCAGCAGGATCGACAACGTCATGACGATACGGCTGGCGAGCAGTTCGCTTCGTTCACTGATGCCTTGAACGAAAACCCCCTTGAGCAAGTCATGCGATATCGATGACGATATGGCCAGTAGCAAACCGGCTGCGGTCGACAGGGCTGCGGCCAGGCCACCCGCGGCAACCAGAGCAATGACCCAGTTTGGCAGGTTCGCGATTTCAGGGTTGGCGAGTACCATGATGTCGCGGTCAACCTTGACCATTTCGTTCTTTTCCTTGTCGGCAACATACTGGATCTTGCCGTCACCATTCTTGTCCTCGAACTTCAACAGACCGGTCGTCTCCCAGTTCTTGAACCACTGTGGACGCTCGTCATAGGCGAGGTTCTCACCCGGCGCAGGCTGGATGGTGTGGTGCAGGTTGAGACGAGCCATGGCGCCAACGGCAGGTGCAACGGTGTAGAGCAGGGCGATGAAGACCAGTGCCCAGCCTGCGGAGGAGCGTGCCGCCTTGACCGAAGGCACGGTGAAGAAGCGCATGATGACGTGAGGCAGACCAGCCGTACCGATCATCAGTGACAGGGTATAGGCGAACATGTTGAGCGTACTGCCCAGCTTGGCCGTGGTGTACTCCTTGAACCCAAGGTCGGTGACGACCAGGTCGAGCTTGTCGAGCAGGTAGGTGTCGGTGCCCACCATCTTGCTGCCAAGGCCGATCTGCGGCAGTGGATGTCCGGTGAGGTGCAGCGAGATAAAGACCGCTGGTACGGTGTAGGCGAAGATCATCACGCAGTACTGTGCAATCTGGGTGTAGGTGATGCCCTTCATGCCACCGAGAACAGCATAGACCCAGACCACGCCCATGCCGATGAACAGGCCAATGGCATAGTCCACTTCGAGGAAACGGCCAAAGGCAACGCCAATGCCCTTCATCTGACCGATGACGTAAGTCAGCGAGGCGATGATCAGGCAGATGACGGCGACAATGCGTGCGGTCTGTGAGTAGTAGCGGTCACCAATGAACTCCGGCACGGTGTATTTGCCGTGTTTACGCAGGTATGGCGCCAGCAGCATGGCCAGCAGTACATAGCCACCGGTCCATCCCATCAGGAAGACTGAACCGCCATAACCGAGGAAGGCGATCAGACCGGCCATGGAGATGAACGAGGCGGCACTCATCCAGTCGGCACCAGTGGCCATGCCGTTGAGAATCGGGTGTACGCCCTTGCCGGCAACATAGAATTCACTGGTCGACGATGCGCGTGCCCACCAGGCAATCGCAAAGTACAGCGCGAAAGTTCCGAAGACGAAAATATACGTTAGTGTTTTCAGATCCACGTCAGGTTCTCCTAGTCTTCATGAACGTCGTATTTGCGGTCGATCGCATTCATGCGCCAGGCATAGAAAAAGATCAACACGACAAATGTATAGATGGAACCCTGCTGGGCAAACCAGAAACCAAGCTTGTAACCACCGAGGCGGTATTGGTTGAGGACGTCGACGAGCAGAATGCCGCAGACGAATGAGACGATGAACCAGATTGTCAGGCAGAACGCCATCAATCGGAGGTTTGCTCGCCAGTATGAGTTGTTGGAACTCATCAGTCAGTCTCCTTTATGTATCGTTATTGGAACAGGCCGCAAAACGATGTCGCAAGCGATGATCGGGCGCAGGCTCGGTGCGAAGCGTTAGATTCGATTCCAGGCGGTGTGCGGCGGAGAACAGCGAGGGCCTGTCGCAAACATTGCCGGAACGGATCAGGATATCGTCATCGCATCTGAGACTCGCTTGATGTTTGCTTGGCAACAGGCTTGTGGACCTGACTTATGGTTATGTCACAGGAGGCAGTGCGGGTTATGCCGACGGCCGCTAGGGCATTGCTCAGCCGTGATCCGTACTGCTACCTGTTACTTGGCTACTCGCTGAGTAGTGACGTACGGTCTTCATGGGTACTTCATCGCCGGCAGCCTGACAGGGGTCGGGTTGCCATGTACCCGTTTTCCTGCGTTCCCCGGCTTTGGAGACGTTGGTAATCCCATGCCGGATGATCGATGTGTTTCCACATCGGCCAGCCGATGTTAGCCAGTTCACAAATCAGGAACAATCTGCAATTCCTTATAGTAATAGAGAGTATTGCATCACTCAATGATTGATGGATATCGTTTACCCGAGTTTCGCATTGTGGTTGGCGAGGAAGTGCTCGGGCTGGTTGCGTCGTTTCACCAGGCTATCTACAGTGTCGCCGATGAAAACTATCTACCATTTACGATCACTGCTGCGGGGCGCATTGGCCTCTGGCGGCTTGCTCCGGCGTCTGGCCGAATACTTGGTATTTGCCCTTGTTCTGTTTGCATTGACGTCGCAGTTCTGGGACTGGGGTGGGCTGCAACCGCTGTCATGGCACAAGGCGCTGGAGTTGCCGCTGGTGCTCTATTTCTATTTCCTGTTCCGCAGTTTTCTGCCAGCTTCGAGGTGGCGAGCGCTGTTGGCGGCCATTCCGGTGTTGCTCGTCTACCTGTTTCTGGATGTCTACTACCTGTTGCTGGGGCGTGTATTTCGCCTCAGCGAATTGCAGGAGTTGCCGGAGTTGATCGATGTATTGCCCTGGACGCAGTCGGTGATGATAGCGGCGCTGCTGGGGTTGCCGCTATTGCTGCTGCTGTCGCGCTTGCGCTGGCCGGGGTGGCGACGGGCGTTGCTATCGTTGTTGCCGCTGGTGGCGTTGGTGGTCGTGATCCAGTGGCGTCCTGGCTGGTTTCTGCAGGGCTTCGTCACTATCGCCAATCCGCCGGTGGTGTGGTCAGACTACCGTTCGGTCGGCGCCAACGGGCGATTATCGATGGTGTTGTATCAGGCAGCGCGGCGGCAGCAGGCGTTACAGTCGCTCGCGGCCTATCGCGACGAGGCAGGATACCAGGCTGAGGGTCAGCGGCGCATGACGCAACTGCGCGAGATCGATCATCGCCGCAATGTGCATATTGTTGTTCTGGAGGGTTTTCTCGACCCGTTACGCCTGGAAAACCTGCGCTTCAATATCGATCCGGTGCATCCTGATTTCAGGAAACTGCTGATCGCGGGCACTGGGAACCTGTCGCGCTCGCCGGTTTATGGCGGATACACGGCGCAGGCCGAATTCGAAGTCCTTTGTGGTGTTCCGGCGCAGCAGGAGTTTGGCACTATCGAATTCAATCTGTTCAGCGGCGCTCGTATCCATTGTCTGCCGGATGCGCTGCGCCGCATTGGCTATCACACAGTCGCCACTGAAGGGTTCAAACCGGAATTCTTCAACGCCCGGGCGGCGCTCAAGGGGGTCGGCTTCGAGGCGGTTCATTTTCCACGGGAGTACGCCCCCGCCGACAACAGCTATCTTTCGACCGGCGATGTCGATGTCGAACAGTATATGTTCGATGCAGTGATGTTGCGGCAGAATCGCGAATTCATTCGCCAGCGGCTGGGGGCGGGGCCGCTGTTGAACTACGTCATGACGATCTATGGCCACATCCCGTTCGTACTGGACGAGCAGCTGCGCCCACGTATCATCAAGGTGGTGGAGGGCGGCCCAGTCAACGATGATCTTTTGGCCATCGTCAACCAGATCTACTATCGCAGCAAGGCGATTGCTGACCATATCAATGCGCTCAAAGAGATGGATCCGGACAGCATTGTGATTGTGCTCGGGGATCATGTGCCACCAATGCCCGAGGGCAAGCGTGTGTATGAACAGCTCGGATACCTGGCGGGCAGGGAAGACAGCAGCAAGCTGACACTGCTGGCGGTGTTCGATCGGGGCAAGCCACTGTCACTGACAGACTTTCACCACTACGATGTGCCGGCGCTGGTCTATCGGTTGCTGCTCGATGGTCGTTACTGCGAAACGCAAAGCTGCCAGCCGCGATCAGCGCAAACACTGAAGCGGCAATATCGCCGCCTGATGGCTCATGCTGTGGGTGAGTCGGAAGGGTAGGCCGGTTTTTCCAGGCTGGCCATGGGGCCGATCAGACTGGCGGGGAGGTCTGGCCGGCTGCTGATCAGGCTCATGGTCACCGCTGCGGCGTAGGGGATCGATTGCACCAGCAGCATGGTGATCCAGATTTTCGTGTCCGGTATCTGCAAGCCATGAACCAGCCAGATGGCCCAGGCACCCAGCCACATTGCCAGCATCAGCAGCAGCTCTTCACGGGCGTGGTTCAGTGCTTGCAAGAAGGCCGAATGGCTGGCCATTTTCGGGGTGCGGAAAAAGCCGAGCTTATTGTTGGTGAAACCGGTAATGACGGCGCGTGAAATGCCGTGTGCCAGCGCCAGGCCGGCAATGGCGGCGGCAAGACTCTGGCGCGCGTTGGCGCGGACGCGAAGCTGGTAGAGAAAGGTGAGTTTCACCAGCTTGAAAGCAAACAGCGCGAGAGGGAACAGCGCAAACATCATGAGCGGTGGGTCGAACTGTTCGGGTAACACGACCATACCCACCGTCCAGAACAGCGCAGTCATGTTGATGATCAGGCTCAGACCGTCGGATACCCATGGCAGCCAGCCGGCGATGAAATGATAGCGCTGGCCACGAGTGAGGTGGGTTGGCTTGAATCCCATCAGCTCCTTGAAGTGGCGGCGCATGATGATCATGGCGCCGTAAGCCCAGCGGTAGCGCTGCTTCTTGAAATCGAGGAAGTTATCCGGCATCAGGCCGCGACCATAGCTGATCGGTACATACTGCGCCTTGTAGCCGTGTTCGAACACGCGCAGCCCCAGCTCCGCATCTTCGGTGATGCACCATTCGCTCCAGCCACCGACTTCCGTCAGCACCGACTTGCGGATCATCGTCATCGTGCCGTGCTGAATGATCGCGTTGCGCTCGTTGCGTGTCACCATGCCGATCTGGAAAAAGCCGCGGTATTCGGCATGACACATTGCCTTGAACAGGTTTTGGTCACCGTCGCGGTAGTCCTGCGGCGCTTGCATGATGCCAAGCTCCGGGTCGCTGAAAGCCGGTGTGAGGTCGCGCAGCCAGTTGCGCTCGACGATGTAATCGCTGTCGATGACGGCAATGACCTCTGCTTCAGGGCTGGTTTCACGTAGTGCCACATTCATGGCGCCGGCCTTGAAGCCGGCCAGCTTGTCGAAGTGGAAGAAACGAAACTGCGGCCCGAGCTTGTCGCAATGGTCGCGTACTGGCTGCCACAGCGCCGGGTCGGTGGTGTTGTTGTCGATCAGCAATACTTCGAAATGTGGATAGTCGAGGGCGGCCAGTGCATTCAGGGTTTCCTTCAGCATCTCCGGCGGTTCGCTGTAGGCCGGAATGTGGATCGACACAAAAGGCAGTTCATCGTCAGCCAGCTGTGGGGGCTGGAACGGTCGCCTTGGTTTGCCCACCCACAGCGCCTCGGCCCACTCGTGGGCTTCCGCCAGCAACACCATGATCAATCCCAGCACGGCCAGCAGCATGACAAACCCCAGTATGATCGAACTCCAGGTCAGGTACTGCTTGGTATAGCTGTAGACCAGCCAGACAATGGCGGTGACGGCCGCGAAGGTAATGACTGCGAGAAAGCTGCGGCCAATCGACGTGAGGTTGTGTTCACTGCGCAGCATGGGCCCCAGTACCAGGATAGCGAACGCAACCGAGAGCGCCGCGAGCAGTTTCCACTGAGGGATATCGAGCACGGGTTGGGTGAAGGAGAATTTCGGGTTGCGGTCGACGTCGTAGAGTCCCCAATAGGCGCCGGCACCACCTTCGGTTTCTGCTTTCCATGGTTGATCGAATGCTTCGATCACGAAGTAGGTCCAGCCTTCGCTCTGGGCGAGTGCGAGAAAGCGCTTCAGAAACATGGCCTGGTTGCTCAGCGACGGTACCGCAGCCTCGCGCTGGCGGCCATCGCTGGGCCAGCCGACCTCGCCGATGACGATCGGTTTGTCGGGGTAGGCGGCCTGCAACTCACGGTAGCGCCGCAGGACATAACTGACGGCTGCATCTGCCGGCAAGCCTTCCCAATAGGGCAGCAGGTGTACGGTGATGAAATCGACCCGTTTGGCGAGTTCCGGATGTTTCAGCCAGATATGCCAGGGTTCGGCGGTACTCACCGGCATGGGCAGTGAACGTCGCACCCGATCGAGATAGGTGGCGAGCCGGTCGACGGTAAGCGTGTTGGTCAGCAGCGTCTCGTTGCCGACGATCACCCGTTGCACCGTATCCCAGTTCTCTTTTGCTACCGAGATCAGGCGTTTGAGTTCTGCCGTGTCGTCCGACATATCGCCGGACAGATGCGCGCCAAGCGTCACCTTCAGATCGTGCGCCTTGGCCAGCCGTGGGATCTGGTACAAGTCACCCTTGACGGTATAAGTACGAATGTTTTCCACATCGCCGGACAGCAAGGCGAGATCTTCATCGATCTGGGCGGTGGTGGGGTAGCGTCCTGCGGCGGGGTCGTGCTCTGCGCGCAGGGGTGAAAAGGAAACGCCCTGGATGCGGTGAGGCCATGGGAGTTCATCGCCGGGGCGGTTGAGCGCCGCCCAAGCCAGGATCGTCAGCGCGGCGACGATGACATACAGCAGCAGATTGGTCGATGGGGTTTTCAAGGTTGTCTGAGGGAGGTCTCCGGTTGATGTTATTGGCTGCGGGCGATTGTAGCCTTTCCATGGCCTGAAAACGTAGAAGGCGTCACACCAACTTTCGAAATATCAGTTGTTTACATCAACAAAGCTGTGATGGAGCCGGTGTTTTGGCTGCAATCCGTCACAGTGACATGGCTGGTGATAGGGTTACCGCCAACTGTTACGACAAGTTACAGGCATCATAGAGCATGGCGGGCGCCAAAGCGAAATAGGGGTAATTGAAGTGGATACAGGGTTTGATCGGGACGATGCGTAGTAGGGAAGAACGAACGCCAGAAAAAAATAAAGCTGACACCAAGGTGTCAGCTTTAAATCCAGCCCCCACTGGAATACAAAGACCGGGTCAAAGCACGGTTGTCGGAAATCAGGAGGATCATTATCCGGTTCCACATTCTGGCCAGCATTCTGCAACCAACCCCCGTTGTTACACAGTGCTGATGTGGTCCCGGATCAATTGTTGTCGTTCCTGATGGCGGACTATCATCAATTTCTGATTCTGTCCGTCCGATCGTCGTCTTGCGACCCGGTAAAACAGCAGAAGAACGGATGAATGAACTTCTGCAGCCATAGTATTGATGACCCAACCCCTATGGCTGGAGATAATTTAACAACAAGTGACGATCGATACATTAACCCGTGACGGCTAGTTGATCGTGGCTGAGATGCGCGGTATTTGCCGAAGTTCAATGCTGCAAGCCATTGAATTAAAGGGTGTGTCAGGAATGCCGCAGCGATGTTCGTGCTAATGACGCGGACTAGCTCTAATGGGCTATTCACCGGCTGATGGTGTACGCAAAGGCTGACACCTCGTGAGGCTGAGGGATACAGAGCGGATTTGAGGTAACGTGACAATGCTGATTCCCGAGATTATCGTTAAACAATACCCACGCTCGGAAAAGCATTTGGAGGACAGATGCGCGATGTGCTTGCAGGCTGGCTGGGGTGTGTTATTGAGAAGGGTGCGTCGTGACGGGAAATATTCCTTATTCAACTGTGCGCCATGCCGCTTGTTGGTAGTGGCCTCGTGCAGGCATGCTCTATCGTCGTGACTGATCGATTCAAGGCTATTGTTACCCACATTGACGACGCCATGGACTCTGCTGCGGCTGGCGGCCTGCTGTGTGCAGCGCTGTTGCTATGCACCGGGCCGGCGCTGGCTCGACCGTTGCTCCCAGGGATTACCTCCCGCACCACCGAGCAGTCGGTGGAAAGACCCGCCGATGTGCCTACGGATGAACAGCTCGAAGAAAACGGCGCTGTCATCGGCGAAGTTTCGCTGAAGATCGACAATATCTTCGACACTGACAGCCCTGAAGAGAGTGCGACGCTATTCCGGCTCGCCAACCGTCTTCATATCAAGACCCGTGAATCGACGGTGCGGGAACGACTGTTGATTCATCCTGGTGATTGCTTTCGGGCCCGGCGGCTAGCTGAGTCAGAGCGTATTCTCCGTGGCTCTCCTCAGCTCGATGATGCGTCGATACGTCCTGTTCGCTATCACGACGGCGTGGTGGATGTCGAAGTCTCTACCCGTGATATCTGGACCCTCAATCCGGGGATCTCCTTTGGTCGGGCTGGTGGCAGAAATACTGGCGGGATCGAGCTGGAGGAGCGAAATCTGCTCGGTCTCGGTTCGGAGCTGCGTTTGAGCTACAAAAAGGAAATCGACCGCGATCTGCTCAATTTTCACTTCGAAGATCCCAATGTTGCCGGCAGCTGGTGGAAGCTGATGCTGGACTACAAGAACAAGTCTGACGGCAACGGGGGTGGCATGGCGCTGGAGCGACCGTTTTTCTCACTCGATACCCGGCGAGCCTGGGGCGGCTCGTTTTCACAGGATCGGCTGACCGAGTATCGCTACGATCTGGGCAAGATCGTCGATCAGTACACGGTGGATCAGCAGCGGGCGTCGTTATTCTATGGCTGGTCTGACGGTGTGCTCGATGGCTGGGTAAGCCGCCTGGAAACGGGTATCGAGCTCGATCGCCGTGATTTCACCGCGGAGCCTGGCACCGTGCAGCTGCCGGCATCCAGACATTTGCTTTACCCAAGGATTTCCTGGGCGCATATCCAGGAACATTTTCTCAAGGAGCACAACCGCGACCAGATACGCCGTACCGAGGATGTCGATCTGGGTTGGCACCTCAATGCATCGCTGGGTTATGCCAGCCCCAGCCTGGGTGCCGACCGCACGGCCTGGTTGCTGTCCGCATCGGGCAACAAGGGCTGGTTACTCTCACCCCGCCAGACATTGCTGGCCGAGGCGTCGGCAGAAGGGCGACTGGAACATGGTCAAGGCAGGAATGTGCTGCTGGGCGCCTCACTGCGTTACTATTTCCGCCAGTCCATGCATCGCCTCAGTTACCTGTCGCTCAGTTCCGACTACGCCATCGAGCAGGATGCCGATCGGCAGATCCTGCTCGGCGGTGACAATGGCTTGCGAGGGTATCCGTTGCGTTATCAGGGTGGAGAAGGGCGTTGGTTGGTGACGCTGGAGCAACGTTTCTATACCAATTGGTACCCGTTTCGGCTGTTCAATGTGGGTGCTGCCGTGTTTGCCGATGCGGGGGCGACCTGGGGCGACAACCCGGGAGGCAGCCGTTCTCAAGGGTTGCTGCGGGACGTAGGTGTTGGCTTGCGGCTTGGCAACAGCCGTTCTGCGCTGGGGAATGTCGTGCATCTTGATTTTGCTTTTCCACTCGATGGCGGTGATGACATCAGCCGCTTTCAGTTTCTCGTCCAGACGCGGCGCAGCTTCTGATGCGGGCGCAATTGTTTCGGGGGGTGATCGTGTGGCTGCTGTGGATGACCACCGTCGCGGCCAGTGAATCTTTCGAATTCGTTGGTGAACATCTGCCCGAGACGGCGATCGACAACCGCTACGGCAGCTTGCCGCTAGCCACGCAAGCGGCGTCGTCACCACAGCTGATCTTGCAGCTGGGTCAGAGCCATGTCGAGTCGCAGCGTCTGGTCCTGGCTGGTGATGAGCTGGCGATCGGTTACCAGCATCCACTCAGTCGCGGACTCGGCGTGCAGCTGTTGGCGTTTGATGACCGCCAGCGTTTTTCTGGTGGCAATGCCAGCTTCCCGCTGGAAGTGTTGTTCAGTAAAGACGTGCCGCTGGCATTGCCAGCTGATGCCGACTACGGCGCGCTATCGGGGCGATATCGCCACCGCGGCCTGGGGTTGTTTATTGATCGACCAGTGCAAAGCCATCGCTGGGGGTGGTGGCACGCGGCTGCAGGCTTGCTTTGGGAAGAGTTGTTGCTGGATGACTATCGTATGCCCTTTACCCTCACCAGTGGCCCGAGCCGTGGTGCGACAGGGGTCTCCGACTACAGTGGGCGCTATCGTTTCATTACCCCGGTACTGCAATTGGCGCAGCAGCATCTTTGGGGGCGTTGGTCATGGACGCCGAAGCTGACGATCGCCTTGCCGTTGCCGCGCCGGGGCGTTCAGGGCAGGATTTCCAGCAGTGGCTTTGACATTGCTGGCGACACTGACCGCGCCGGAAACGGCAAGCACTACGGCGATTTCTCAATGACCCTCGGCCTGTTGGTGGCCTATCGCCCATGGCACCTCAGCCTGGATTTCGGCGAACTGGCGAGCCAGATGTTACTCGAGCCTTTGATTCACAAGGGCATCGAGACAAGCCGTATCGTCTC
>CAZQXF010000033.1:0-9188 GCA_964596975.1 uncultured Thiotrichales bacterium
ACCCGGCGAGACCGTGTTGGAGGTTGGCGTCGGCACGGGACTATCGCTGCCGCTGTATGACAAGTCTGTCCATATCACCGGCATCGACATCTCCGAACACATGCTCGAAGTCGCCCGCAAGCGCAAGGCGCGGCTCAAGCTGGACAACGTCGAACTGCATGTGATGAATGCACAGGAAACCGATTTCCCCGACAATCATTTCGACAAGGTTGTCGCCATGTATGTGGCCTCAGTCGTGCCCGACCCGGTGGCACTGGTAGAAGAGATGCGCCGCATCTGCAAACCGGGCGGCCAACTGATCTTCGTCAACCATTTCAACAGCAACAACCCTGTCATCAGCCGGGTCGAGCGCTGGCTCGAACCATTGGCCAATACGCTGGGTTTCCACCCCGGCTTCAGCATGGATGAATTCCTCGCCCAAACCGGTCTCAAACCGGATCAGGTCATGCCGGTGAATCTTTTCGGTTATTGGCAGTTGCTGCGCGCCATCAACGACAAGCCCAACGTCGCCAACACGATGCCGGAAGACAACATCGCTGTTGCCGTCTGATCATTCCTCCCAGCAGTTCAACCCGGCAGTCTGACATGACCATTCGCTGTGCCGTGATCGGCGTAGGCTATCTCGGCAAATTCCACGCGCAGAAATATGCCGCGCTCGACTCGGCTGAACTGGTGGCCGTCGTCGATCCCGACGTCGAGGCGGCTACCGCGCTGGCTGACGAACTGGGCTGCCAGCATTGCATCGCCCACGACGATATCCTCGATCAGGTCGATGCTGTCAGCATCGTCGCCCCCACCACGCTGCACCACCAGATTGCTTCCGACTGCCTGCGCCGCGGTATCCATGTGCTGCTGGAAAAGCCGATTACCACCACGGTGGCCGAAGCCGAAGAACTGGTCGCGCTGGCGAAGGCGCATTCCGCCGTGTTGCAGGTGGGACACCTGGAGCGATTCAACCCCGCCATCATGGCACTCGGGGACCGGCTTTCCGATCAGGTACGCTTCATCGAGTCCCATCGTCTGGCGCCATTCAAGCCACGCGCCACCGACGTCAGCGTGATGCTCGACCTGATGATTCATGACATCGACATCATCCTCAATCTGGTGAAATCCGAGGTGAGCGACATCCGCGCCAGTGGTGCCTCGGTGCTGTCGGATTCGGTGGACATCGCCAATGCCCGACTCGAATTCGCCAATGGCTGTGTCGCCAACGTGACCGCCAGCCGTATCAGCCAGAAATCCGAGCGCAAGATGCGCATCTTCCAGCAAAACCACTACCTGACCGTCGACTTCCAGGAAAAGGTGCTGGATGTCTATTCACGGGGTGACGAGGAGATGTTTCCCGGCGTCCCGGACATCACTCACGATCAGCTCAGCGGCGGCGAAAGCGACGCCCTGCTGCTTGAAATCAAGGACTTCCTCAGCGCCATTTCCCATGGCCATGCGCCGGTGGTCACTGGCGAAGACGGCAAGCGCGCGCTGGAAACCGCCATCCGCATCAGCGCGCTGGTGCCCGACACTCAATCCCTGTAAGGACGCAACACCATGATCCCAATGGTCGATCTGAAGCTGCAATACCAGCAGCTGCAAAGCGATATCGATGCTGCCCTGGCCGATGTGCTGGACAGTACCGCCTTCATCCTCGGCCCCAATGTGCGGGCTTTCGAAGCGGAAGCCGCAGAATATCTCGGCACCCAATTCGCCATCGGCTGCGCGTCGGGCACCGACGCCCTGCATCTGGCCCTGCTCGCCGCGGGGATTGGCCCTGGCGATGAGGTCATCACCTCCGCCTTTACCTTTATTGCAACGGCGGAGGCGATTGCCTACGTCGGCGCGACGCCCGTTTTCGTCGATATCGACGAACGCACGATGAACCTGGATCTCGACGCAGTCGCGACAGCAATCAACGACAACACCGCCGCGATCCTGCCGGTACATCTGTTTGGCCAGCCGGTGGACATGGGCCAACTGTCGACGCTGGCGGAAAAACATGACCTGACCATCGTTGAAGACTGCGCCCAGTCCTTTGGCGCCGATATTTCAGGTCAGCAGACGGGTAGCTTTGGCCTCGCCGGCTGCTTCAGCTTTTTTCCCAGCAAGAACCTTGGCTGCTACGGCGATGGCGGACTGATCACCACCAACAGCGAAAGCGTGCGCGACCACCTCTTGAGTCTGCGCAATCACGGCAGTTCAGAGCGCTATCATCATCAGGAGATCGGCTACAACAGCCGTCTCGACGAGATTCAAGCGGCCATTCTTCGCGTCAAGCTGCGGCATATCGACCGCTTCAACCAGGAACGCCGCCGTGTAGCTCATCGCTACAACGAACTGCTGGCCGATACTGGCATCACCACGCCATTCGAGGACGGCATTGGCACGCACGTGTTCCACCAGTACACCCTGCGTTCATCGCAGCGCGATGCCATCATGGCCGCGCTGCAACAGCGACAGATCGCCTGTGCGATCTACTATCCGGTGCCGCTGCATCGCCAGCAAGTGTTCGCCGAGGTTTGCCGCGACCTTGCCCTACCCGTCACCGAAGCCATCGCCAGCGACTGCTTCTCGCTGCCGATCTTCCCGGAAATGACCGACCAGCAGATTGTCGAAGTCACCGACACCATCAAACAGGCATTGAATGGATGAACGCCTGCTGATCGTTGCCGGCGAGGCATCGGGTGACATGCACGCCGCGCATGTCGTCGAGGCACTACGCCAGTTGCGTCCCGGCATCCACGTCGACGCCATGGGCGGCGACGCACTCCGTGCCACCGGGGCGAATATCGTCGTCGATAATCGTGACCTGGCCGTTGTCGGGCTGTTCGAGGTCATCAGTCACTATCCCGTCATCCACCGTGCGCTGAAGCGACTCAAGGCACACCTCGAAACCAGCCCGCCCGATCTGCTGGTGCTGGTCGACTATGTGGAATTCAACCTCAAGCTGGCGCAGCACGCGAAAGGGCTCGGCATTCCGGTGCTGTTCTATGTCAGCCCCCAGGTCTGGGCCTGGCGGCCGGGCCGAGTCAAAAAGATCGGTGCCAGCATCGACATGATGGCGGTGATCTTTCCATTCGAAACACGCTTCTATGAACAACACGGCATCCCGGTGCGTTATGTCGGCAACCCGCTGGTGGGCAAGGTCAAAGCATCAACGCCTGCCGCTGAAGTTCGCAACAAGCTGGGGCTCGATCCATCAGCAACCGTTGTCGGCCTGCAACCCGGCAGCCGCCGCAGCGAAATCCAGCGGATGCTGCCGCTGTTTCTCGAAGCCGCTGAAAAGATTCACGCCACCTTGCCTGACACGCAATTTGTACTCCCGGTCGCCCCCGGCATCGATCGCCGCAGCATTACCGGGCTGATTCCCCGCGACCTGCCCATCGCAGTCTGTGACGAATTCAGCGCCTATGACCTGATGCAGATCTGTGATGCCGTCATCACCGCCTCGGGCACCGCCACACTGGAGACGGCGCTGATGCAAACGCCCATGGTCATTGCCTATCGCGTTTCACCGCTGAGCTACCAGATTTTCCGCCGTCTGATCCGCATTCGGGATATCGGGCTGGTGAACATCGTCGCGGAAAAGCGGATCGTCGAGGAGTTTGTGCAGGATGCGGCCACGGGGGACAATATCGCCCGCGAAATCCTCACCCTGCTGCAGAACCCGGTCGCGCGACAGCAGATGCTCGACGCCTTCGAACAGGTACGCGAGAAACTGGGCGAGCTGAATGGATCGCGTGAAATGGCGCGGCTGATCGATGAAATACTCGATGGTCAGGCACCAGAGCTAAGCTCCCCTCCGACACAGAGCTGAATCGCTGTCCACGAACCTGTCGTTGTCGACACACTCTGTCACAGCATGCCTTTGATTTCATTCAGGCCTTTGGTAGACAGCTGTGACACACTTCAACTAATCTATGTGGACAACAATATAGCATTCCATATAGAACTCAGGGATGACGTACCCGTCACAAGCAACCGGGCAACCGGCAGACATGGCAGTCTGAACAGCAGCGTGTTGAGCATGGGCAAGTCCCTGCCATCAGCCCGGATTTCTCACCGGGTCGCGGTAGTGAGCTGGTGAGAAATTCGGGCTAGCCAATATGGTTTCCCCTGCCGACACAGATACATCGGCTACCACGGCAGGGGCTCATACCGCAGCGTCATCAGGGTCTACATCCAAAACAATGAAATCCTACGATTCGTCATCCTCGTCACAGCGCCGCGCCACGACAGCAGGCAACAAAACCAAGTGGCTGCTGACACTGCTGGTGATCACCGCGGTACTCATGCTGTTGCTGAGTTCGATCCCGCTGACGATCGAGCAACAAACCCTGTTCGTCCTCGCCTCCCTCGGCCTGTCACTGCTGCTGCGTCCCCAGAACGAACTGGCGCGTTACCGTGTCATCGTTCTGATTCTGATTTCCTGTATCGCCACCGGTCGCTATATCTTCTGGCGCTTGACGGAGTCACTGGGCTGGTTCGATCCGAATCTGGAACTGACGTTCCTCGACTATTTTTTCTCCGCCGGGCTGCTACTGGCTGAAATCTATGCCTGGACCGTGTTGTTTCTCGGTTATTTCCAGACCATCTGGCCACTGCGTCGTGATATCAGACCGCTGCCAGAGAATCATGACCTCTGGCCATCGATCGATATTCTGATCCCCACTTATAACGAGCCCCTCGACGTGGTCACGCCGACGGTACTCGGCGCGCTGGATCTCGACTGGCCATCGGATCGGCTCAATGTCTACCTGCTCGATGACGGTTGCCGCGAGGAGTTTGCCGACTTTGCCGCCGAAGCGGGCGCCGAATACATCGAACGCAAAAGCAGTGAAGGCGCCAAGGCAGGCAACATCAACCATGCGCTGGCGCAAACCACGGGTGACCTCGTGGTGATTTTCGACAGCGACCACGTGCCAACGCGCAACTTTCTGCTCGATACCGTTGGCTGGTTCCTCCACGACGAAGACCTGGGGCTGCTGCAAACCCCGCATCTGTTCCATACCCCCGACCCAATGGAACGCAACCTCCAGGTATTTCACCAGGTGCCCAACGAAGGCCAGCTGTTCTACGGTCTGGTGCAGGATGGCAACGATGCCTGGAACGCCGCTTTCTTCTGCGGCTCCTGTGCCGTCATCCGGCGCGAGGCACTCGACGACATTGGCGGCATCGCCACCGACACGGTGACGGAAGACGCGCACACCTCACTGCTGATCCAGAAGGAGGGTTGGGGCTCGGCCTACCTCAACACACCGTTGGCAGCGGGCCTTGCAACCGAGCGGCTCTCCGCCCATATCGGCCAGCGCAGGCGCTGGGCACGAGGCATGCTGCAGATCTTTCGCAAGGACAACCCGTTGCTGGCAAAGGGTCTGTCGATGGCGCAGCGTCTGTGCTATTTCAATGCGATGCTGCACTTCCTGTTCAGCCTGCCGCGCATCGTATTCCTGACGGCACCACTGGCCTATCTGTTTTTTGAAGCCTATGTCATCCAGGCCTCAGCGGTACTGATCGCGATCTACGCGCTGCCGCATATCTTCCAGGCTCAGCTGGCCAACTCGATCATGCAGGGGCGCTACCGTCACAGCTTCTGGGCGGATGTCTATGAAACCATTCTGTCACCCCATCTGGTCATGCCCACGCTCACCGCGCTGATCCGACCCGACAAGGGCTCGTTCAATGTGACCGACAAAGGGGGCATCGTCGAGGAGGACTTTTTCGACTGGAAGTCCGCCAAGTTCGTCTTCCTGCTGCTCGTTTTGAACCTGCTCGGGCTCGTATTCGCATTTCTGCGACTGTTCTGGTGGAACCCGGATGAGACCGGCACGGTACTGATCAACCTGGGCTGGACGGTCTATAACAGTATCATTCTCGGTGCCGCCATCAGCGTTGCCTGGGAAAAGCGCCAGCGCCGCGAGGAACCGCGCATTCACCGCCAATACGATGCCTTTGTCACCTTGCCCAATGGCAAACGTATCCGTGCGGAAACCCGCGATCTTGCGCTGACCAGTATCAGTTTGCACGTACCCCCGGATCTTCGCCTGCAGCGTGGTGACGAAGTCGAGGTCGAGATCAGCGATGGCGAACACAGCGCCACCTTCCGTGGAACCGCAGCCACCATCCTGCCGCGTCATCTGGGCGTCGCGCTGCTGCCGATGCCCGCCTGGGAACAGCAGGAGCTGATCTACTTCAGCCATGGCAAGGAGCACTGCTGGGATGACTGGTACACAGCCTGTGAGCCCAGCAAGCCCCTGGCGTCGTTCCTTGAAATCATTCGTCTCGGCATCATTGGCGCCATCAGAGCCGTGTTTGGCCATTCCGATAACCCTGAGATCAATGCTGCACGCCTGCGGCGCCTCAAACGCCCCATGGCTGTTGCCCTTATCAGTATTGCCACATTACTGGCCGGACAGAGCGAACTCCGGGCAGCAGAACAAGCCGAGCCCGACACACCGAGCGCCGACATCACATCCGGCACAAACGCTCAGCCAGCCGCGCAGCCGCAGGCCACAACAGGACATTTTGCCGAAAGCCGCACGCTGCGCTTCTCCGAACTGGGGGTCGATCGCCCGTTGAAGCTGCGCGGCGGCAATTCCCAGGATGATGTCTGGTTTCATGTGCGCGCCGACCGCATCGTCAAGGCTGGCGAATTGCGCCTGCTGTACAGCATCTCCAGCGAGCTGCTCGAAGACTTTACCGATGTGGCGATCACGCTCAACGGCCAGCCGGTCGCGACCATTCCAATCACCCGGGACAACGTCGACAAACCGCTGGTGGACGTGTTTCCAATAGAACGCCTGAACTTCAGCGACCTCAACCAGCTGGGCTTTCGCCTGGTGCCACGTGACGAGGAAAACTGCGAAAAGCTCGATCGCGAGGCGATCAGCGTCGAGATTCAGACCGACAGCGAGCTGGTACTGCACATGAATTCGCTGGATCTGATCAACGACCTCGCGCTGTTCCCAGTCCCGTTCTACGATTTTCGCGACGACAACAAGCTGGTATTGCCCTTTCTGTTCGGCGACAAACTCTCGCAAGCGCTACCGGCACTGAAAGCCGGTACCATTCTGGCCTCGTGGTTTGGCGCCAAGGCTGACTATCTCGGCGCCAGATTCCCCGTCTATACCTCATCCATTCCGCTGCAGCACGCGATTGTATTTCGCACCCCGGGCTCGCAGTTTTCCGGGCTCTCCAGCCGTCCGATCGAGGGACCGTCGGTGGAAGTACTGAGCCATCCTTTGGAATCATCGATCAAACTGCTGCTCGTCTCCGGGCGAACCCCCGAGGAACTGATCATTGCCGTCAAAGGGCTTGTCTCCGGCCAGCTCGAATTGCAAGGTAGCTATACCTCGATCAGCCCTGACCAGTTCAGCTTACCGCTGCGAAAGCCCTATGACGCTCCCCGCTGGCTGCGTGACCGGGACAAGACCTACCTCAGCGAACTGATCGCGCCTGGCAAGTTGACCACCACCGGCATCTCACCACGCACCATCCGTATCAATTTCAGAATGGCACCCGATCTGCTGATCTGGCAGAACGAAAAGATCCCGCTGCAGCTCGGCTACAGTTACAGCGACCTGCCACTGGAATCTGGCAGCGCACTGGACGTCGGCCTCAACGGCGACTGGCTGGCCAGCTATTCTCTTGATGGTCAGTCCGGTCAGCTGCCCGAGATTGACAAAGCCAGCGGCAAGGCGAAGGTGCCGATGATCAGCAAACAGAGTACCGTCGAACTGCCGGTACGCCGTCTGGTGGGGCTGAATCAGATCAGCTTCTATCCCAATCTGATCCTCCCGGAGGAGGCCGCGCGGGAGTGCGCCGAGATCTATACCCGGTACATGACGACCGCAATCGACCGTGACTCTTACATCGACCTCTCCGACCACTATCACTTCACCCGGCTGCCGGATCTGGCGAAGTTCGCCAACCTCGGCTTCCCTTTCACCCGCTACGCGGATCTGCAGAAGACAGCTGTTATCCTGCCGCTGAGACCGGACAACAATGAAATCGAGTTTCTGCTCAACAGCATGGGCATCACGGGTGCGGCAACCGGCTACCCGGCATTCAATGTCACCCTGCTCTACCCTGACGACATTGAAGCCGCACGAGACATGGACATCCTGCTGATCGGCGGTGACGACCGCCAACCACTCACCGCAGCCTGGAAAGACCACATGGCTGTCAACCAGGACGACTCGCAGGCTTGGCAGCTGCGAAAACTCTCTCCCCTGGAGCGACTGTCACTATGGTGGAAAGGCGAAAAGCTCGATGATCTTCGCTCGGCACGCAAGATGATCGAAGCCAACAGCGACGACCTGACGGCACTGAGTGGCTTTCAGTCACCGCTGGACAGCGACCATTCCGTCGTCATGCTGGTGGCAAGCTCATCGGATTACCTGCAACAACTGAACGAGGTATTGTCCAGCCCTGATCTGTTTGCGCAAATCCAGGGTGACCTGACCATTTTTTCAGGCAACGCCATTCAGGGTTTCAGGGTGCTTCCCAGTTACTATCTGGGCGACCTGCCCTGGTATACGAAAATTCGCTGGTATCTGTCGACGCATATTCTCGCCATGATCCTGCTGACCCTGGTCGTTATCCTCATCGCCGCACTGGTGCTGAAATTGCTGCTGTCGGAGCATGCCAATGCACGTATCACCAGCGATCAGTAAAACCATGCTGCAACGTGTTCTGCTCACCACCTTGCTGCTGCTCGCGCCGATGTCACAGGCGACGGCATCAGCCTGGCCACAATGGGAAGCCTATAAACATCGATTCATCCAGCCCGATGGCCGCGTGGTCGAATATTCCCAACAGGCACGCACCACATCGGAAGCGCAGGCCTATGCGCTGTTCCACGCGCTGGTTGCCAACGACCGCAAAACCTTCGATAAGATCCTCAGCTGGACCGAAAACAACCTCGCCGACGGTGATCTGACACGCCGGCTGCCCGCCTGGCTGTGGGGCAAACAGCCTGCCGGTGACTGGGGCATCATCGATGACAATGCCGCCAGCGACGCCGACATGTGGCTGGCCTGGGTACTGCTCGAAGCCAGCGAAAAATGGCAGGCCGAACACTACCGCAACCTGGGCAAGGGTTTGCTGAAACTGATCGAGCATCAGGAAGTCACGCGGCTGCCGGGACTCGGCTATATGGTGCTGCCCGGGCCTGATGGCTTCGTCACTGACAACAA
>CAZQXF010000033.1:9288-14554 GCA_964596975.1 uncultured Thiotrichales bacterium
ACCGGCAACACCCGCTGTCTGGGCCAGCTGGTGAACCTTGTCGACCGCTCCTGGCACCAGGGGCTGCTGGGTGATCCGGCACGTTACTACGATCAGAACCTGTCGATGTTCGCCCTTGCCTGGCTGGAAAAACGCTATGCATTCACTGCGGACGGAGGTCTGCTGACACGCCACCATGAAACTGACTAACGCAACCAACAAACTTGTCCTGACGCTGGCGCTGTCGAGCCTGCCGGTATTGACAAGCCTCGCCGCCAGCCAGCCTGAAGACATCCAGCAACTCCTGGTACAAGGCCATTACTGGGTTGGGCAGGGTCAACCCGACCTCGCCATCGCCGCATGGAAAAAGGTATTACTGACCGACCCGAACAATGACGAAGCCAGCAATGCACTGCGCGAACTGCAGGACTTCCACCCCTCCCTGATCGACCGCACGAAGCTGGAACTGGCGCGCAAGCTGGCGCGGCAGCACAAGTACAGTGACGCCTTGAAGATGTACAAACTGGCCTTTTCCGGTGGCACGCCCAACAGTTTCTATGCTGCGGAATACTATGAAACCCTGAGCGGCACCCGCGGCGGCTGGAAGCAGGCCATCGAAGCCCTGGACGAACTAGTACGCAAATACCCCTCCAATCACTACTATCGACTGGTTCACGCCCGCGTACAAACCTACGCCGAATCGACACGACGCCAGGGCATCGACACCCTCGAACAAATGGCCACGGATGACAAGCTTGACCAGGAAATCCGGGATGCCGCCACAAAAGCATGGCGCAATGCACTGCTTTGGCTGCCAGGCATCAGCAGCGACCGGGAACGCTACGAACGCTATCTGGCGCTGCACGGCAGTGACAGCGAGATCGAAAACCGCCTCGCCAACCTCGACAAACTGGGCAAACACACCAGTTTGCAACAGGGGTTCGACTACCTCGAATCAGGTGCGCTGGACAAGGCGGATGTCATCTTCAGCCGGCTGTTGCAAGCATCGCCCGACAACGCCGATGCCCATGCCGGTCTCGGCATCACCCGGATGAAACGCCAGCGCTTCTCCAGTGCAGCGGAACACCTGCAAAAAGCCCTGGAGATCGACCCTGAAGCCCATCGGGAACTGGAACCACTCCTGCAGGAGGCACAATTCTGGGCCAACTACAAGGCGGCAGAGCAAGCCTACAAACGAGGCCACTATCACAGCGCATTGGCACGCTTGGGCAAAGCCGAGCAGATCATGCCCAACCGCATCGAATCACTGCTGCTGCGCGCCGCCATCGAAGCACGGCGTGGCAACATCCGCGCGGCCAGCCGCCTGTACGATCAGGCGCTGGAGCGCCAGCCTGACAACCACGATGCCCGGCACGGTCTGCTGCAACTGCTGATTCAGTCCGGCGATGAAAAGGCCGCCACAGCACTGCTGAAGAAGCATCACTTGCCCGAACGCGAATTCCGCCAGGCACGCAAGCACCTGCGAGCGGAACAACTGCGGCAACAAGCCCGTCTCGCAGACGACCCACGCAGCGCGATCATCGACCTTCGTCAGGCACTGAAACTCGACCCGGGCAATGCCTGGCTACGCCTCGATCTTGCCAGGTTGCTGGCGTCTCAAGGCCAGCACGATGCCGCCACCAGCCTCTTCGACGGCTATTTGCAAAGCTTCCCGAACGACAGCGAAACCCACTATGCGGCCGCTATCCTGTACGGTGAACTCAATCACCCGGAAGACGCCTTGAAACATCTTTCCGCAATTCCGGCAGCACAGAAGAGCGAAGCCCAACTCACGTTCGAACAACAACTACAGGCCCGCCTGCAACTGGAAAAAGCAACGCAATTGATCAGCAAGGGCGACTACCGGGCTGCGACCCTGATCGCCGAATCACTACGTCAATCGGCGGATAACCCAATGACCCGCTTGATCCACGCCGAATTACTGGCGCGACTCGGCGAGGAGAAAGACGCACGCTGGCAAGCACAGCACGCCTGGCAGTCCGTCAGCGACGACATCGGCGCAAGCCTGCAATACGCCACCGTGCTGCTGCTGACCCATGACTACCAGACACTGGATGAACTGCTGACGAACCTGAAACACCGTCCTGGCCTGACTCCCTCCGACATGGCGGCGTTGTCACGTCTACGCCTCGGCCTTGAACTGGAATTGGCCAACAACCTGCGAAAATCAGGCGACTACAATGCAGCCTGGCAACAATTGCTGCCCTTTTTACCTGAACACGCCGATGACACCGCCGTACGTTCACTGCTTGCGAGTATTTATCACGACGCCGGCAACCATGAACTGGCACTGAGGCTGTATCAGGAGGAGGTTGCCCACCATCCGGACAACAGAGACGCCTGGAGCGGTGCAGTGGGCGCGGCCATGGCACTCGGTGACAACGAACTGGCCATGACCTTGCTCACGCAAGCGCTGGAACATAACCCTGATGATCCGGTGTTGCTGGTACAGCGCGCACAACTCAACTACCTGCGGGGATACCGTCAGGCAGCGATCACCGATCTCGATCAGGCACTGGAACAAGATACCCCCGCTCCCGGCGCAATCCGCCAGCGCACCGCGGCACAATACCCGAGGCCCATTCAGGGCAGCAGCGATCAACCGGTTATCGAACAGGAAGCCTGGGCAATCGAAGCGAAGACCTTGCGCCAACGAATCGACGCTGAGACCGCAACGACATTGACCATCGGCAGCAAGATTCGCAAACGTGACGGCTCGCCCGGACTGGATCAGCTGACCGAAACCGCACTGCCAATCGAGTGGCAAACCGCGCTCAATGCCGACATGCGTTGGGGCATCCGTCTGACACCAACGCTGATCAATGCCGGTACACCCGCAGCCTCGACGGCACATCTGCTGGGCAGTCAGGCCACAGTACCATCAGCGACGGTCGCAGATAGCGATCTCAAGGACGATGGAACCGACCTGGTACTGTTTTACAAAGGCCGGCAATGGGATGCTGACCTCGGGCTGTCCGGCGCGGGCTATCTGATCGACAACCTCGAAGGCCGCATCGCCTGGAAACAGCAGGATTTCAACAACCAGTTGATCATCGGCATCGAACGACGCGCGGTACGCGAATCTCTGCTCTCGTGGGCTGGCCTGAAAGACGGCCTGAGCGGCATCGAATGGGGCGGTGTCAGCCGCAATGCCATCCAGGTCGACCACTATCTGCGCAGTGCGGAGATGGCACCGGCAACGATTCACAGCAGCGCCAGCTATGCCCTGCTCGATGGGGAGCATGTCGAGGACAACAGCCAGCTCCACCTTGCAGCGGCTGTTCACTGGTCGCTATCGCGCAGCAGCGAGCTGCAATCACAGCTGGGCATCCGCGCCAGCTACCAGCACTTCGACAAGAATCTGCGCGGCTTCACCCTGGGTCAGGGCGGTTATTTCAGCCCTCGACATCACCTGGCCCTGAGCATTCCCGTCGACCTCAGCGGCCGCCGCGGTGCCTTGCAATACGGCCTCTCACTCTCGGTTGGACTGCAATACTTCGAAGAGCAAGACAGCCCGGTGTTTCCGCTCGACAACACCTTGCAGCAGCAACTCGAAACCAGCGGCAGCGCAGCCACGCTTGAAGGCGACTCGAAAAGCAGTTTCACTGCGGCTATTCGCGCCGGCTTCGAATACCGCCTGAACCGCGATATCGGCATTGGTGGACTGCTGTCTTCAACCAATGATCGGGACTTCAGCGAGACCGGTGTTGCACTCTACCTGCGCTATTACTTCAATGGTTCCCGCGCACAACCGGAGCCTGGACGCTGGCAGCAGCGTGGAGAGTTTGCCGGCCTTTGGTAGGATGCAGCCTTTCCCTGCTTCCCCATTCCGGCTCTGACCATGCGCGGCGTACATAGCGATTTCAAGGATATCAGTCAGGAGCAAGCCTTATTTGCTGCACGTCTGCTGGCACTACTCGTCGTGGTGGTAACCATGACAGGCTTGCTGGTGTGGCGCATGATCGATCTCCAGGTCATCGACAGCGCACGCTACAGTGAGCTGGCAAAAAACAATCGCGTGCGCATCTCGCCGCTGCCGCCGCCAAGGGGGCTGATCTATGACCGCAACGGTGCGTTGATTGCCGAAAACCTGCCCTCGTTCAGTCTCGAAATCACACCATCGCTGGCTGGCAATCTGGGCAACACGATTCAGCGTTTGCGCAAGATCATCGACATCAGCGAGGAAGATATCCAGAAATTCAACAAGCTTCAGCGCAGTCGTTCCCGTCACCGCAGCACACCGCTGCTGGTGGGGCTGAGTGAAGCTCAGGTGGCAACGTTTCATGTCAACCGGCGCGAGTTTCCCGGCGTGACGATTCAGGCCAGAACCCGGCGCAACTACCCCTATGGCATGATCTTTTCCCATGTGCTGGGGCATGTCGGCCGAATCAATGCGCGTGATTTCGAGCGGGTCGATAGTGCCAACTATCGCGGCACAGCGCGCCTCGGCAAAACGGGCATAGAACGCTACTACGAAGAAGATCTGCACGGTATCACTGGCTTTCGCAGCGACGAAGTCAATGCCCAGGGCAAGGTCATTCGATCACTATCGCAACAGCCGCCCATCAGTGGCAAGAGCCTGATTCTGACCATCGATCTCAAGCTGCAACAAACCGCGATCGAGGCCATGGGTGACAATACCGGGGCAGTCGTCGCAATCGATCCGGAAAATGGCGAGATCCTGGCGCTGGTCAGCCTGCCGAGTTTTGACCCCAACCCTTTCATCAACGGTATTTCCAGCCGTGACTATGCGCTGCTGCGTGATAACGACCAGCGTCCGCTGTTCAATCGGGCCGTACAAGGCCAGTACCCACCCGGTTCGACGATCAAGATGCTGACGGCCCTGGCCGGACTGGAGGCAGGCGTCACCACGGCGACGAAACGCATGTATGCGGCCGGCTACTATCAGATACCCAACGATCCACGCAAATATCGCGACTGGAAGCGCGGTGGCCACGGCTGGGTCGATCTGACCGACGCCATCGCACGTTCATCGGACGTCTACTTCTACGACCTGGCCTACAAGACCGGCATCGACCGTCTGGCACCGATGTTTCGCCGCTTTGGTCTGGGCAGCAAGACCGGGGTCGACCTGCCCGGCGAAGCGGCCGGTTTGGTACCATCGCGCGCCTGGAAGAAAAAACGTTACGGCAAGCGCTGGTTCCCTGGTGAAACATTGATCTCGGCCATTGGTCAGGGATATATGCTGACGACCCCCTTGCAGCTGGCAAAAATGACCGCGTGCATTGCGATGAAGGGTGACTGC
>CAZQXF010000034.1:0-14219 GCA_964596975.1 uncultured Thiotrichales bacterium
CTCTTCAGGTTGGAACCGAGCTGTCAGGCAGTATGGAACTCCATCTTGATCCCGGCCACTTCAATGACATCGTGGTCTCTCAGTTGATGCCCCTTTTCCGCAACGGGTTCATTGTTGACCGTCGAAGGCGCGCCTGCAACACCGCCATCGACATGCACGAAATAGTAGTCGTCGTTTCGTTGTGTAATCGCGGCAACGTGGGTGCCAGGTTTGCCCAATGTGACCATCTTGCTGGTAATGGGAATGATCTTCGGCTGGTTGTCGACGGCGTCAAGAATCTGTAAATGCGCCTGGGTCTGATCCGATGCACCCGAGTGGGACGAGCCATTCAGCTTCTTCGGCATGTCATCTTTCTGTTCCGCGACATACTTGAGGCTGTAGGTGCCTAGCGTAATGATGTCACCGTCTTCAAGGTATGCCTGGGTGACCTTTTCGGCATTCACGAACGTGCCGTTGGTGCTGCCGAGATCCTGGACAAAGGCATCATTCTTGATCATGACGAGTTTTGCATGACGCCCACTGACGGACATGCTGTCGATATGGATGTCACTCTCTTTTTTTCTGCCGATGATCATGCAATCCTTTTCGATCGAAATCTCTTTCAGTATTTTGCCTTCGGTAGACAATGTCAGCTTCGCCATAACTCACCCATTATTGAAAAATAAGATTGAACACTCTTTTCAACCAGTTCTCGGGGGGCGCCGGGAACGGTTTCAAGGGCCTGGCGAGCACGACGGAAACATTGTCGCGGCCGCCATGTTCGTTTGCCAGTTCCACCAGGTTGTCGGCAACGTCCTGGAGGTTGTTGATGAATGTTTTGATGGTGGCTGAAATTTCCTGATCAGACACCATGTCGGTCAACCCGTCCGAGCACAGCAGGTAGATGTCACCGGTTTCGACTAAGGTCTCGTGCATATCTACCACGACCTCACTTTCAACCCCGAGTGCACGGGTCACAAGATTCTTATTGAGGCTCTCGTTGGCTTCTTCTTCCGTGTAGAAGCCCCTGTCCACCAGCTCTTGCAGCAGAGTGTGGTCAGCCGTCATCTGCTGGAGATGATTCTCGCGGAATCGATACATTCGGGAGTCACCGACATGGCTGATCGCTAGCCGGTTGTCGAAGAAGGTGCCGACGACAATCGTCGTGCCCATACCGCGATACTGCGGTTGTGTCTGCGCTGCCTTGACGATGGTTGTGTTCGCCTTTTCGATGGCGGCCTGGCAGACCAAGGTTTCCCTGCAATATCCGGTGCGCTTGTCGATCTGTCCCGTCTTGATGCCTGGCAGATGTTCGTGCAAGTGGTTCAAAACGGTGTTGACGGCGATCGCGCTCGCGACCTCACCACCGTGATAACCGCCCATGCCGTCAGCGAGAATGATGGTACCGAGCTCGATTTCTTCGCCAATGCTGTCTTCGTTCTGCTCCCGAACCTTTCCCGTATCGGTTCTGCCAGCGATCTCGAGTATTCCTGTTAGGTCCATGTTCTCCAGGTTGGTGACAACCCTGATTTGCGCTGTGGGTAGCGACGACTGACGGTTCCCTGAGTGGAGTTTGCGCTACGAAAGGCAAACTGACCAAGGGACGGAGCGATGGCGAACATCCTTGCATTGTGTCCGGCCGAGTCGACGACAGCGGGCATTATAGAGGAAGCATGGGGGCAGAAACAGCGACGGAATATGATCGGGGCAACAGATTGGCGCTTGAAATCCGGAGATATTCCGGTTATTTGCCCAGGGTCCGCCGTATCAAAAATGCTGAACCCTGGGTTTTGGAATGAATCAGGCGGTTGTCTGCTTCTCCTCATTGGCCGTAGCTGCCTGCTTTTGTGTCGCCTGCAAGCCGCCCTTGAGTACGCAGGCATTCAGGCCATGGTTCTGTAACAGGAATGCGGCGGCTGAACTCCGGCCTCCGCTATCACAGTAGGTGATATATAGCTTGTCGCGATCGAGTAGATCCTGCTTCAGTCTGAGATAGATGAGTGGGAAGTTGATGCTGTTCTCGATCTTGGCATAGTTGTGCTCAACCGGTAGGCGCACATCCAGCAGCACCGCCTTGCCGGAGCGCGCCAGTTTTGCAGCATCCTGAAAAGCGATCTCGCGAATCACGGGTTTTGTAACAAGGCTGAGGAAGTCCTGCTTGGACAAGCGCATCAGTGCACCATCCGATTTCATGACGGCAGAGGCCGAGCGGGGATGGTTGGCGATCAGTGCATCGACGCCGAAGAACTCTCCCGGTTCGAGTGTTGCCAGCAGCATGCCTTCGGGGCAGGTTTTGCTGGTAAAGATGATATCGACCGAGCCATCGGCGACGACATAGAAATGCTCTCCGGCTTCACCCTGCGAGATCACGATATCTCCGCGACGGTGATTGACCTGTTCGAGCTTCATGAAAAAAGCTTGCAGATTGACCGGGTGGAGTTTCTGGAATACATGGTTTTTCAGCAGGTTACCCATCCAGTCCACTGGTTTGAGCTGGGTATCGGGTGTGACTTCCTCGACGGTGTAGTTGCTGGCATTGTCCCAGGCCAGCATCATGTCAAGAGACTTGCTCTCGATTTTGAGGCAGACGGACGGTGCTGATGCAGTGGCGGTGCATTCCCGTGGTTGATGTTGTGCGAGGGGTTGCCTGGCCTCGTCGGTGCCGGCGCGGATGACTGTTTTTTCCCCATTTGGCGCTTCAATCGACAGCTCGCCTTCCAGCAAGTAGAAGTGGGATTTGTCGACATCGCCACGCTTGAACAGCGTCCGGTTCTTAGCTACCTCGATCACTTCTGCCTTGCTGAGCAGGATTTCGAAGTGTTTCTGCGACAGTGAGTTGATCGGGATATATTGCGCGATGGTGGCGCGGTAGTTTTGTACATTCATGGCTGGGCTTGCTTCGGTTTATTATTATGGTGCGGCCAAGGTGGCGGGCCAGCATTGCAAGCCTTGATATTCAGGTAGTAGCGTGTTTTACGCTGCGATCGGGTGCCGGTTTTGGCTGGAATCAGCAACCAGGAAACGGGGATCGTGAGCAGCGAATCACGCTGGTGTGCCGGTTTGACACGGTGGCAGGGATCAGGATTCCGGTATCAGCAGTTTCTGGCCGATGCGGATATGGTCGCTACGTAGCTCGTTGTTGCGTTTGATGCGTTTCACCGGAATGCCATATTTGCGGCTGATCATGCTCAGGGTTTCACCAGACTTGACCTTGTGCGAAATGCCCGTGGGCTCATGAAAGGCAGCCCGGATAAAGCCACCAGCGTCTCTGCTGGCCGTTTGGCTGGATTCAGCCACTGGGAGCAATATGGTGTGTCGACCGTGAGGCGGTGTGGTCTTGCGGCGCAGCCCGGCATTGAGTCTGTGGAGGGTGTTGAAGTCGACTGAATACTCTTTTGACAGTGCCGACAGACGCGTCTTGCCGCCGGCGTCGATCGGGATGAAGTAAGGGCTGTCAGGTACCGGCCATATTTCAATATCGTATGCTTCGGGGTTCTGGATGATGGCAAGAACAGCCAGAAATCGAGGGACGTATGCCATGGTCTCGACCGGGAGGGCAAGATCCCAGAATTCGGTGCTTTTGCCGCGTTTCTCGTTCCGCTTAATGGCTGCTTTGACGGTGTTTTCACCGGCATTGTAGGCAGCCAGCACCAGCAACCAGTCACCATCGAACATGTCGCGGAGGTCCCGGAAATACTGGATTGCCGCGCGCGTGGAGTCCTGTAGATCCTGACGCCCCTCGTACCACCAGTTGCGCTTCAGGCCGTAGACTTTTGCTGTTGGACGGATAAATTGCCACAGGCCCAGCGCTCCGCTTTTCGAGTGTGCGTCTATTTTGTAGGCGCTTTCGATAATGGGTAGCAATGCCAGCTCGGTGGGCAGCCCGGCTTTGTCCAGCTCCTCGACAATGTAGTGCAGAAAGGGCTCAGCGCGTTCGGTGACCTTGAGCAGGTAGCCGGGGGACTGCGTATAGCGTCGCATCTCCTTGCGAACGCGTCTGCTGTCGGGGTCGAAGAAGAAATTGTTAGCACTGCGAATTCGATCCCAGACTGTCGGCTGTCTGATTGGATGACTGTCGATGCTGGCTGGCAACAGGGCGCTGGCTTTGACGGTGACAATTTCCAGTGGCGGTGAAATGGGGCGAGGGGCAAACTTGAGGGGCGGTTCCGTCCCGCTGGCCTGTGCACTATGGAGCGGCGCTGCGACGATGATCATCGATGCCAGCAGCAGTATCGCTGATATTGCCAGTCTTCCTGAGGAATATCTTGTTATTGATTGATACATATTGTTTTTTGCCTTGTAAATTCCCGCTGACGATCCGTCATCCATTGTTTCCGCTGTCCATGGCATGTGCTATCAGATTTTCATTGCTTGCTATGGGTAGACAGCACAATCGCCCGGCAGTTCGTACTACAATACACCGAGAGATTTGTAAGCCGGTGAAAAGTAATGGGAAACTGTGAACTAATCAAGTCTCAGGGCGATTGTATGTAGATTGTGGCTGATATAGTGCATCATCTGGATGAGCAAATGGTGCAGTTTGGAAAGCCTTTGGCGTCTCACCGCCTATTGCATTGGACGGCTGCTCTGAAAAAGGTGAGACATTCGACTTCGATGGAGGGACTGGGTGGAACGCAGCAAGACGCTTCTTGAACAATGGTATCACTCCGCGTCGGGACAGATTTTTACCGAGAACTTGCAGTTGACGCTGGATCCCTGGTTGCAGGGTGTGTTTGGTTTTCATGCGGTTCAGCTGGGGCCGCTACCGCCGCGGCGGGTGCTGCTCGATGGTTTGCGCATCAATCATCGTATCTGCGCCGATTGCGGTGATGAGGCCGACCTGCGCTGTGATCTGGAGGCGCTACCCCTTGCCAGCGATTCGGTCGACATGGTCATCATTGCGCACACGTTAGAGTACATCGACGATCCCCACCAGCTGCTGCGAGAAATCGAGCGTGTTCTGGTGCCGGAAGGCAAGTTGCTGGTCGTTGGCATCGATTCGTGGACGCTGTGGGCGGCATGGCAAAAGCTGCGGGGCAAGCGCTACCGGCTCTATTCACAGGGTCGGGTCAAGGACTGGCTCAACGTGCTGGGGTTCGAGGTGCAGTATTCCGAACTACTGAGCATGATCAACCCACGCTTGCCTGGCTGGGTGCGGCATTCACCGAAAACCGCGCGTCTGGCGACGTTGCTGTCCGCCAATGTGGCTGGCGGCTATGCGTTGCTCGCCCGAAAACGGGTGGCGACGTTGACGCCACTGGAAGCACCGTGGCGGGCCAAGCCACGGCTGATTGCGGGCGGCATGGCCGAGCCCGCTGCAAGAGGAGTCAAACGTGCTACAAAAGATTGAGATCTACACCGATGGTGCCTGCCGTGGTAACCCGGGGCCGGGAGGCTGGGGTGCACTACTGGTGTTTGGCGACAAGGAAAAGGAAATCTACGGTGCCGAAGCAGATACCACCAACAACCGCATGGAGTTACTGGCAGCGATCAATGCGCTGGAGCATCTCAAGAGCGATCGTTACCCCATCGTGCTGACCACCGACTCGCGTTATGTCATGGATGGCATCACCAAATGGATGCAAGGCTGGAAGAAGCGTAACTGGACGACGGCCAGCCGCCAGCCGGTCAAGAATGAAGATCTATGGCGGCGGCTGGATGCGCTCGCATCACGCTATGACATTGAATGGAAGTGGGTGCGCGGGCACAGTGGCCATGCCGAGAACGAGCGGGTAGACGCGCTGGCAAACCGGGCAATCGACGAAATGCTATGAGACAGATCGTACTCGACACCGAAACCACTGGCCTGGAGCCGAGGGAAGGGCATCGCATCATCGAAATCGGTTGCGTTGAGCTAGTCAACCGGCGCCCCACCGGCAACAACTACCACCAGTATCTCCAGCCCGACCGCGAGATCGACGAAGGCGCACTCGCCGTCCACGGCATCAGCAACGAATTCCTTGCCGACAAACCGCGCATGGCCGATGTCGTCGAAGCCTTTGTCGACTATGTTCGTGATGCCGAGCTGATCATTCACAATGCACCCTTTGATGTGGGGTTCATCAATCACGAACTGGCGCTGCTGGACGGGAACTGGGGGCGAATCGAGGATTATTGCAGCATCACCGACAGTCTGGTGATGGCGCGGGGCCGCTACCCCGGCCAGCGTAACAGCCTCGATGCCCTGTGTAAGCGTCTGGATGTCGATAACTCCAGCCGGGAGTATCACGGTGCGTTGCTGGATGCGCGCATCCTCGCCGATGTCTATCTGGCGATGACCGGCGGGCAGAGCAGCCTGCTGCTTGGCGACGATGAGGAGTCAGCCGAAGAAGACAGCGCCGATCATGGCATCGTCAAGCTTGAGCGTTCAGCACCACTACCGGTATTGAAGGCCAGCGCGCAGGAACGCGAGGCGCATGACGAGATGCTCGACGTCGTAGCAAAGGCCAGTGGCGGTCAAGTGCTGTGGCGCGGGTAAGGGCTGCCTCAGAGCAGCAGTGAACGCATACCATCAGTGCTTCATCACCCTGGCTTTCTGGCGCTGCCAGTCGCGATCCTTTTCCGTGGCACGCTTGTCGTGGGCTTTCTTTCCCTTGCCAATGCCCAATGCCAGCTTCGCGCGACCGTTTTTCCAGTACATCGATAGCGGCACCAGCGTATAGCCCTTGCGCTCGACGGCGCCAACCAACTTGTCGATCTCCTCGCGGTGCAGCAGCAGCTTGCGCGGACGCACCGGATCAGGCGTGATATGCGTCGAAGCCGATAGCAGCGGGGTGATTTGCAGGCCGGTGATCCATGCTTCGCCATCCTTGATGAAGGCGTAGCTCTCGTTGATCTGGGCCCGACCCTCGCGCAAGCTCTTGACTTCCCAACCCTGGAGCACCATACCTGCTTCGTAGGTCTCGTCGATCTGATAGTCGAATCGTGCGCGTTTGTTTTGCACGATGGTAGCGGGTGATTTTTTCTTTTGTTTGGCCATCCGTGCATTATAACAGTCGAGCGCTGCCTTTCGGATGGATTTCATCCGCTTGCGTAACGCGGGTATCATTCCTTGCCGAAGTTGGCGAATTCAACAACAGAGAGGGCAAACGGGTGGCGACGGAATCGACATCGATCCACGGTGAGTGGTCTGGCAAGCTGGCGTTCATTCTGGCGGCCACGGGGTCGGCCGTGGGGCTGGGGAATATCTGGAAGTTTCCCTACATCACCGGCGAAAATGGCGGTGGTGCCTTCGTGCTGGTCTATTTGCTCTGCATCCTGCTGATCGGCATTCCGATCATGATGGCTGAAATCCTGCTGGGCCGGCGTGGTCGCCAAAGCCCGATGAACACGATGGCGAAGCTGGCGCGCGAGGCAGGGGGCGGCCGCGCCTGGAAGTACCTCGGCATCATGGGTGTGATCGCCGGGTTCCTCATTCTTTCGTTCTACAGCGTCATTGCCGGTTGGGCATTGGCCTATATCGAGCGGGCTGCGGCGGGTGCTTTTACCGGCATCGACAAGGCAGGCGTAGAGCAGTTGTTCGGCGGTCTCGTTGGTGATTGGGAGCGGTTGCTTGGCTGGCACACACTCTTCATGGTCATGACCGTCGTCGTGGTTGCGAGGGGCGTTCGCGAGGGTCTGGAAACAGCTGTCAGCGTGTTGATGCCGTTGTTGTTCCTCATTCTCGTGCTGCTGGTCGGCTATGCCATTGCCCAGGGCGATTTTGCCCGTGCTGTGGAGTTCATGTTCCGCCCTGATTTCAGCAAGTTGACTGGCGAAAGTATTCTGGTGGCCATGGGCCACTCGTTCTTCACCTTGTCGCTGGGCATGGGGGCGATCATGATCTACGGCTCCTATTTGCCCAGCCATGTCTCCATTGGACAGGTGACGCTGGTTGTTGCAATCGCTGATACGGTGGTGGCACTGCTGGCCGGGCTGGCAATCTTCCCTATCGTCTTTTCTCAGGGGCTGGAAGCCGGTGCGGGTCCGGGGCTGATTTTTCAAACCCTGCCATTGGCTTTTGGACAGATGCCGGGCGGCGCGATCATTGGTGTCCTGTTTTTCGTCATGTTGACCTTTGCGGCCTGGTCTTCTGCCATTTCGCTGATCGAACCGGCCGTCACCTGGTTCGTCGAAAACATGTCGATGTCACGTGCGACCGCAGCCGTTGCCACCGGGTTCGTCGCCTGGCTGCTCGGGATCGGAACCGTGCTATCGTTCAACGAATGGAGCGATGTGACATGGTTTGGACGCACCTTCTTTGCCAACCTCGATTTCCTGACCACCAATATCATGTTACCGCTCGGTGGTTTGCTGATCTCGGTATTTGTCGCCTGGATCATGCATCGTGAGCATCTGCTCGGTGAGTTGGAAATGCCCGATGGTGCCGTTTTCCAGCTATGGCATTTTCTCATCCGCTTTTTCGCGCCGGCGGCGGTGATCGTTATTTTTCTCAACTCGGTAGGTATCATCTGATGGGGCATGTCTTGATCCAAAAAAGCAACGCCGACCTATGACCAGTATCAGTCGGCACGCCATCGTGCCTCATTCTCCAGAACAGATGTTCCGCCTGGTCGATGATGTCGAGCACTATCCAGAGTTTCTGCCCTGGTGTGCCTCTGCGCGGGAAATATCGCGCGAGGGGAACGTTGTTACCGGCTGTGTCGAGCTGGCAAAGGGTGGTGTGCACAAGTCTTTTACCACGCGCAACGTGCTAAGCCCGCCAAAAAAAATAGAGATGTCGCTGGTCGAGGGGCCGTTCAAACACCTGCACGGATTCTGGCGATTCCAACCATTGAAAAATGGTGAAGCCTGCAAGGTTTCTCTGGAACTGGACTACGAATTTTCCAGCCGGCTCGTCAGCCTGGCGATTGGGCCGGTGTTCAATACAGTCGCCAACTCCCTGGTCGATGCATTCGTGGCAAGGGCGAAAAACAAGTATGGCTGATCGCTATTTTCAGCGTAAAAAGAGGGTGAAAAATGCCAGCTAGTATCCCCATCGAAGTCGCCTATGCACTGCCCGAAGAGCAAATGGTCATCCCGCTGCAGGTCGCGCCGGGGACAACGCTCATCGAGGCCGTCGAGCTGTCGCATATTGCCGACCATTTCCCGCAAATCGATGTGGCCAATGACAAGATGGGCATCTACGGCAAGATCGTCGCCAAAGACACCGTGCTGCGCGAACACGATCGTGTAGAAATCTACCGGCCAATCACCTGTGATCCGAAGGAGGTTCGGCGCCAGCGTGCAAAGAAGGGAAAAAAGACGAAGGCTGGAACGGCGCAAGGAGAAAAGGAGAAGTCAGGGTCGTAGCAGGCTCTGGGAAACCCCGGGAGGCCAAATCATCCAACGGGAGTTTTTGTGTTTTGTATCACACTTTTCCCGCTGCTGTTACGCTATAAATGAACTCAATGGAAGTCGCTGGGCTGACAGCGTTTGTCGGTTCGATCTTCCATTGGATCGGACTCTTGTCATTGTGACACTTCTACATTAAGAGGGCTTCGCCCTCTTTTTTTTGCGGATGTGAAACAGGTTTCTGCCGGGAACAGTCACCAAAAAAGAAACAGTGGTTTGATGTTAGATATTGTTTTATATTCCGCAGCCGCTCAAAAAGTTGGTTCTAGGGAGAGACTATGAAATGGATTATCTTACTCGGATTGTCAATACCCATTACCTGGGGATGGTATCTGTCAGTAATGCATTTGGCCTCGGCCCGCAACGAAGGTCGGTTGACTCCGGCAGCTAAAGTCCTCGGCTATCCCTGGCTGGCTGCTGGCTTGGTTGTTGACACGTTGTTCAACCTTATTGTTGGCAGTGTGATTTTTCTGGAGCCACCGAGATCGTTGTTGTTCACTTCGCGAGTTTCCCGGTTGAATGACAGGGACGACTGGCGCGGTCGTTTGGCCAAATGGTTCTGCAAGGAACTGCTTGACCCGTTTGATCCGAAAGGCAAGCATTGCCGGTGATTCTGTGAGCCGATAAATGGTTTTGGCAGGCGGTTTAAGCGCCATCAATCACTCTTTTCCACGTCCGTGACCTTGTCGTTGGCAAAGTGGACGATCACCAGTTTCTTTTCGACAGGTTTGTCCGGTTGCTTCTTGTAGTACACATACTCCCAGCGATCCGGGTTGAGTACCGGCTGTAAAACGGGACGGCCCAGCAGTGCCAACACCTGCTGGCGGGTCATGCCGGGCTCGAGTTCGTTGGCGGCAGCGGCGTCGATGATATTGCCCTGCTCGATATCGATGCGGTGTACCGAGAAGATGTTCCGCGAGCAGCCAGTGGAGGCGAAGAGGGCGGCGATGATCAGTGTGGTGGTGAGCAGTCTCATGTATTGGTCGCGACTCGTTGTGGGGAGCTGTGTATCTTAGAGCGAATCGCGGCTGGAACAAAGTCTGTGGTAACTACCCGGCTCAAGTTTCGGCGTTCATTATTTTGTTCGTGAACTGACCAGCATCCTATCGGACGTTTTTCCGGTAGGGTGGAGCGCGCGCAGCGTGCCCACCATCATTGCCGGGTTTTCGGTGAGTACCTGATCAGCGCTCACCCTAGTTCGGTAGTCGGTAGGTTGGGCAAAGCGCAGCGTGCCCAACAAAGGCTTAACTTTGGTTGAGTTCCGCAATCAAGGTGTCGATATTGTCTGCCACGGCCTTGTCCACACTGGGGTAGCGCAGGTTCATTGATTCCAGCGCCTTCCGAATGGTTTTGGCGACTTGTAGTCGCATGTACGGTTTGTGATCTGCGGGAATGGCATACCACGGTGCCCAGGGTCGCGACGTTTCGTTCAGTATCTCCTCGTAGCAGGCCATGTACTCGTCCCAGTGGGCGCGTTCGGCGATGTCGTGTGGGGAGAACTTCCACTGCTTGCGCGGTTCTTGCAAGCGCGCGATAAAACGCCGTTTCTGCTCTTCACGCGAGACATTCAGCCAGAATTTCAAAATCACGGTGCCGTTGTCAGCCAGATAGCGTTCATGGTTGCGGATGGCCTCGAAGCGTTTTTGCCAGAAGGCATCGGTATCTACGTCGCCAGTCAGGTTTTGATGTTGCAGGTATTCGGGGTGGACGCGCACTACCAAAGCCTCTTCATAGTAGCTGCGGTTGAAAACGCCGATTGTGCCGCGTTCCGGCAATACTTTGTTGCAGCGCCATAAAAAGTCGTGCTTCAGCTCCTCGCGCGACGGCTGCTTGAACGAGACGACGCGACAACCCGCCGGGTTGATACCGCGCAGCACGGTGCGGATCGTGCTGTCCTTGCCAGCGGCATCCATGGCCTGGAATACCAGCAGCAGGGCATGGCGGCCATCGGCATACTGGACGCGCTGCAAGTCGTAGAGCGCCTGGTTGAGTCGGCGCAGCTTTTTCTTCAGCAGCTTTTCGTCGCCGATGCCGGATGGCGGCGTGGTGCGGGCATCGGCAACCGCGAATCTGCCGTCGAAGGGAACACGGTGTTTTTTGCGCAAGTGCTCGATCATGGTCTTAACGTCCTTTGAACAGTGAGCCGAGAATGCCGCGGATCAGCGTTCTGCCCACTTGGCTGCCGATGGAGCGGGCCACGCTTTTCATCAGTGCTTCACCGACGCTCTGGCGTCCTCGGGAGCCGCCAGCAAGCCGCTTTTTCTGTTTTTCCTCCTCCATGGCGCGCGCCGCTTCTTCGGCTTCGCGAGCCGCTTTTTCGGCGCGTTCGGTCAGCAGTTCATGGGCGGATATGCGGTCGATCTCCTGATCGTAACGGCCGGCAAAGGGACTGTGACGCAGCAGCTCGGCGCGCTCGCTGTCACTGGCAGGGCCGATACGTGATGCGGGTGGGCGGATCAATGTCCGCTCAACAATGCTCGGTGTGCCTTTGTCTTCCAGCGTCGATACCAGCGCCTCACCGACCCCCAATTCGGTGATCACCTTTTCGGTGTCGAGTTCGGGATTGCTGCGAAAGGTCTGCGCCGCGGCGCGCACAGCTTTCTGGTCGCGCGGGGTAAAGGCGCGCAGCGCATGCTGCACGCGGTTGCCGAGCTGGCCCAGCACCGAATCGGGCACATCGAGCGGATTCTGGGTGATGAAGTAGATGCCGACGCCCTTGGAGCGGATCAGCTTGACCACCTGCTCGACTTTGTCGATCAGTGCGTCGGGCGCATCGTCGAACAGCAGATGGGCTTCGTCGAAGAAGAACACCAGCCGAGGTTTGTCGAGATCGCCGACCTCGGGGAGCGTTTCGAACAGCTCCGAAATCAGCCACAGCAAAAAAGTGGCGTATAGCCGCGGCGCCATCATCAACTGGTCGGCCATCAGAATATTGATATTGCCGTAGCCCTTGGTGCCGGTGCGCATGAAGTCCCACAGGTCCAGCGCCGGCTCGCCAAAAAACTTGTCCGCACCCTGTTGCTCCAGCACCAGCAGGCGGCGCTGAATCGCGCCGATCGAGGCGCTGCTGATATTGCCGTAGGCGTTCTGGAAAGTCTTGCGGTTGTCGCCGATGTAGCGGAGCGTGGTGCGCAAGTCGTCGAGATCAAGCAGCAGCAGACCTTCGTCGTCGGCAAGGCGAAAAGCGATATTGAGCACGCCTTCCTGCGTGTCATTCAAGTCCAACAGGCGGCTCAGCAGCAGCGGCCCCATGTCGGAAATGGTGGTGCGAATCGGGTGCCCCTGTTCGCCCTGCAAATCCCACAGAATCGTCGGGAAGGCCTCGAAGCTGAAATCCTCGATACCGATTTTTTCGATACGCTCATCGATTTTCGGATGCGGACTGCCCGGCTGGCTGATGCCGGTGAGATCGCCTTTCACATCCGCCATGAATACCGGTACGCCGAGCCGGGAAAAGCCTTCCGCCAGCACCTGAAGCGATACCGTCTTGCCAGTACCTGTCGCCCCGGCGATCAGGCCATGCCGGTTGGCGTAGCGCGGATTGAGATAGACTTTTTTCTGCGGGCTCTTGCCAAGGAGTATCTGGTCTTCCATTTTTCTGCCTTGTTCTGGATTGAGATTGCGGTGTTGAATGCCAGGGTAATTGTTCGGTGCTTCTGCACTTCGCCAATGGTGCGCACGCTGGTCGCGCGCACACCCTACGGGTTTTGGCGCAAATTCACGGATGGAGGAGGTAGGGCGACGCAGGATGCCGAAGCTGAGGGTTGGGGAGAGGGGTGAAGCGACAAGCTTCAATCAGCGCACCCCTATGCCTCCACCCCGTCATCCTCGCCAAAAGCCGAATCATCCTCCAACAGCGCCAGCCATTTCGCTTCGAGTATACGACAACCTTCCGCTGGTGAAACCACCGCGAGTTGTTCGGCGTCGATCAAACCGGCCTGGCGCAAGCTGCCGATGGCTGCCTCGATGTCGAATGCGACGGTCAGGCCGAAGGTTTGGTGAATGAAATCCTCGATGCGCTGTTGCAGCGCGTTTTCATTTTCCGCCGCGCCGTCGCGGTGGAGGATGAACCATGCCAGCAGGCTGTTCTTGAACATCTCCTCTTCGGCGCGATCGACCAGCAGCGTGAGTGCGGCGCGGTTGTTGGCGAGGTTGTGAAAATAGAGGTTCTGCGCCAGTGTCATCATGTATTTGGTGCGCTGGCCGAAAAACTTGCTCACCTGCCGGAACACCACAGCGGCCAGCCCGGCCAGCGCCCCGGCAGCGGCCATCGGATTGGCGGCAGCGGCGACCTTGGTGGCGGTGGCTGTGACCGAGCCGATGGTGCCACCCCCGGCGGTGACACCCAGTTTGAGCTTGTCGAAGGGCTTGAGCTTGACCTGGGTGTTGGGGAACAGCATTTCCAGATCGGCCTGGGGAATATTCTTGAACAGTTTGATGATGATGTGGTCGCCGGAGATATTGTCCGGCAGATTCTGGCGGTAGCGCTTGAGTTTCTTTTCCGCCTTTTTACGTTCGATGCCCTCTTTTTGCATGATCTCGCCGATGCGCGTTTCAACGGGTTTCAGCTTCAGCAGCAGGAACAGCCGCTGATAGACGGGCAGGGTAATGACGTGTTTTTTCAGGAACAGCGTTTTCCAGTGGCGGTAGTGTTTTTCCACCTCGTCGTGGCCGCGTGAGTAGAGCAGCATCTGCGCGAACTCACTCAAATCGACTTTCAATTGCAGCCCGTAGGGCGACGCTTCGGAAAACAGGCGGTCGAGATCGTCGGCGGTGATGCGGTCATAGTTGGCCTGCTCCAGCAGTTGCTGGAGCGCGCCGAGCAGTTCGTGTTGCATCTGCTCGCGCTGCTGATCGGAATAGTCGATAAAAACCTGCGTGTCCCGATCCGGACTGAAGGGCAGAAA
>CAZQXF010000035.1:0-14198 GCA_964596975.1 uncultured Thiotrichales bacterium
AAGCGGACACTTCTGAATGGCAGAAAAGAGGACATTTCTGAATTGGGTTGACACGCAGAGTTGGCGCAAATAAGGGGGTAAGCTGAGCAGTTACTCGGCGATTAACTATAAGTCAGATCACACTCCACACAGCGTAATCCTGATAGTCTTTCCGGATTACTGCTACCGGGAACAGACAGGGACCAACCATGAACAAGCGGATATTTGGATTTGGCGTGATTCTCGCCACCACACTGCTCGCAGGCTGCTCCACATCGATCGATACCGATATTCAGGGAAGATGGCAGGGGACGGATGCGGCAGGACATCAGATCACGCTGCAATTCAGCAATGAAGATCTCGCGCTGAGTCAGGACGATCGGACACTGGTTGGAACCTGGACACTGGACAGCAGCCGTGATCCGGCTCAGCTCACCCTGAAGATGCACACGCCGTCCGGCAATATTCAGGAAGTGCCGATGATTGCCGAAATGGTCTCGCTGCACAAACTGCGTCTACGTGCCGGCTCTGACCTGAAGTCACGCCCGACGCGCTTTGACAGCGACGATGCGCCGAATCAGATTCTGCTGAAGCGGGTCGATTGAAGCGGCGCTTTGCCGCCAGCCACAAAAACCATCCGGCTAGACTCCGCAACTTGAACAGACTTCAAGCGATGTATCAGCGCTGCTGATACATCGCTTCGATCTCCTGCTCGAAACGCTTGACGATCTGCGGCCGCTTCATCTTCAGGGTTGGGGTCAGCAGGCCATCGTCGACGGTCCACGGTTCCAGGGTCAGGTGAACCTTGCGCACCTGAGCGTAGCCAGGGAAGCTCCCCAACTGCTTGCTGATGCGTGCTAGTACCGCCTTCTCCGTTTTCTTCTGTTGCAGACTTTTCGGGTCGTTCGGGTCGAGCCGCAGGGTCTTCGCCAGTGCCTGCCATTCTTGCGGTTCCAGCACCGCCAGCGCCGTCAGATAAGAGCGCGCCTCGCCAATGACCATCACCTGCTCGATCAGCGGATCCATGGCAATCGCCATCTCCATATCAGCAGGCGGCACCTTTTCACCATTGCCCAGCACGATGATTTCCTTGATTCGGCCAGTGATGAAATAGTGGCCAGTCTCATTGACCCGAACCTGATCACCGGTGTGCAGCCAGCCATCTGAGTCGATCGTGTCATCGGTTGCCTGCTGGTTGTTCCAATAACCCAGCATGACCGAGCGGCTGCGGGTCTGTAGCTCGTCGTTTTCACCAATTCGCACCTCGACACCGGGTAATACCTGACCAATGCTTTCGGGGATATTGCTGTCAGGGCGGTTGACGCAGATCACCGGACTGGTTTCGGTCATGCCATAGCCCTGCACCATCGGCAGCCCAAGCCCGATGAACATCCGCGCAATATCCGGCGGCAGCGCTGCACCACCACAGATCGCGTAGCGCAGCCGCCCGCCCAGGCGCTGCAATATCTTGTCGGCCACCAGCCGTTTGTAAACCGGCCAAAGCAGAATGGATTTGTCCCATTTGCCGCGTCCCTGCTGGTATTCGAAACGCTTCCAGCCTGTCTCCACCGCCTTGTGGAAAATTTTCTGCTTGAATGCCGAGTCCTTGCGCAGCTTGCCCATGATGCGCGCGTAGACTCGCTCGTAGATGCGTGGTACGGAAACCAGCGTGGTTGGCTTTTGCGTCACCAGATCGTCGCCCAATTGGTTGATGCCACGTGAATAAACCACCTCGGCACCAATCATCATCGGAAAGTAGAGGCCCGCCATGCGTTCAAGCATGTGCGACAACGGCAGGAAAGAAAGAAAGCGATCGTCGGGCGAGAAACTGCCACACTGCGCTGCGCCCCAGGCGTTGAAAAGGATATTGTCGTGGCTGAGCATGACCCCTTTCGGTTTGCCGGTGGTACCGGAGGTGTAGACGATGGTCGCCAGCCCCATCGGATCACCCTCCTCGGCCAACACCGAGCCTTCCACGCCAAACAGCCACTCGGACATGCTCTGCAAGTGCACGTCCTGCGGCCTATCGTCCTTCTCGATGGTGTTGACGCTGACAATACGCTTCAGATGTTTCAACCGGGGCGACACCTGCTGCAACCGCTTCCACTGTTTCTTGCCTTCTACCAGCAGCAGTTTCACGCCCGCATCTTCCATGATATAGGCGGCGTTCTCGGGGCGGTCATCGGTGTACAACGGTACCACCACCAATCCCAAGCCGAGTGCGGCAAGATCGAATACCACCCACTCCCGACAATTCTTCAGCATGACCGCGACACGGTCACCGGCAACCAGACCTTCCTTTTTCAACGCTGCCTGCCAGTGCCCCACCTCGGTGGCAATCTCATCCCAGGTGGTTGCCAACCAGCGCTTGCCCGCCACGTCGAAATGGCGATAGGCAATCTTGTCTGGCGTTGCCGCCACGCGGGCGCGAAATAATCCAGGCAGCGTTTTTACCTGATCCGGGTTCAATGTGCTGGACAGCACCGGGTATTCAACGGCTTTGTGTTTATTTTGCATTTTGAATATCTCTCACTCCAGCAGGCTGGCTAACCACAGCCTGAACCTCAACCCCCAACTGGTGGTATACCCCATTTCGCGGAAACGAATCTTCCCCGAGCTGTCGATGACAAAAGAAGCCGGCACAGCTGATACACCGAAACGTTTCGATATTGCCCCCGTCTGATCAACAATAGTCTGCCAGTCGAGACCGTTGTCTCGCAGATAATCCTCAACAGCAAGGCGATCGCCAGACTGCATCGCAACCGTTACTACCGGCCAGTCGGCAGCGACCGACGAAATCGCCCCCTGCTCGGCAGCACAGATCGCACACCATTCCGCCCAGAAATGCAGTAGCCAGACCCGGCCTGCGAAATCATGCGGCGAAAAGCGTTCACCAGTAACCAGATGCGTCGTCAGCTCCGGGACTTGCCCTGACACCATGTCACGCTGCATCCACAGCTTCAAACCCAGATACAGCATCAACAAAACCAGCGCCTGAATCAGAAACACGAGCCAGCGACGGCGTGTCGAACCAGGACGTCGAAGTAGCATGGGTATCCCCTTGAAAAATATGCTGAGTCTAAACCGAATCTCTACCTAGGTCTTGTCTGGAGGACAACCTGATAGGGTTTGCCATAGTAGCCGTGAAAGCGAAGGGCGCATGGAGCAGCTGCCCGACTTGCTGCTTGAATTTGACCGCCAGCGCCGTCATAGTGCTGATTGATACCAAAGCATTTCAGCTTCCATGTCCGCAGAACTCAAGATCGCTCCATTTACCATTCCGCTGCAAGAAGTTCCCACCACGGCATCGATTACCGCCAGCACACCGGAACACAGCGCCGCCGAAAAACGCGCCATCATTGCCGAAATCAAGGCGGAGCTCGAACGCCAGGATGCGGTGCTGGTAGCCCACTACTACACCAACCCTGATATTCAGCAGGTCGCCGAGGAAACCGGGGGCTATATTTCCGATTCGCTGGACATGGCCCGCTTCGGCAACGAGCATCCGGCCACGACGCTGGTGGTCGCCGGCGTCCGCTTCATGGGGGAAACCGCGAAAATCCTCAATCCGGAAAAGCGGGTACTGATGCCGGAGCTCAAAGCTGAATGCTCTCTCGATCTAGGCTGTCCCGCCGATGAATTTTCGGCATTCTGCGATGAACATCCGGATCGCACGATCGTTGTCTATGCCAACACCAGCGCCGAGGTCAAAGCACGCGCGGACTATGTGGTGACATCGAGTATCGCGGTCAAATTGATCGACCATCTCTCCGGTGAAGGCCACAAGATTCTGTGGGCACCAGACAAGCATCTGGGCAGCTATATCCAGAAAGTCACCGACGCCGACATGCTGCTGTGGAATGGCTCCTGCGTCGTTCACGACGAGTTCAAGTCACGCGCCGTCGGCAACCTGTTGCAGCAATACCCTGACGCCGCCGTGCTGGTTCACCCAGAGTCTCCCGAGGCAATGCTGCAGCTTGCAACTGTGATCGGGTCCACAACTCAGCTGATTAAAGCGGCACAAACCCTGCCGAACAAGCATCTGATCGTTGCCACCGACAATGGCATCTTCTATAAGATGCAGAAAGCGGCTCCTGACAAGATTCTGATCGAGGCACCAACCGGCGGTGTAGGCGCGACCTGTCGCAGCTGTGCGCACTGCCCCTGGATGGCCATGAACAGCCTCGACAACCTGCTCTCGACACTGAAGAAGGGCAATAACGAAATTCATGTCGATGAAGAGATCCGGCTCAAGGCATTGCGCTCGACGCAACGCATGCTGGATTTCGCGAAGACACTGGAAGCTGAATAACAAAAACACATGCGGGACGGCTTGAAGCGGTCTGACAGCATGTTCACTCTACGGACAAGAGTGGGGGAGGCGACAGGCACAACAACGATTACCTGTCGGAACGATCCTGATGGACGCCAGAGCGACATCAGGAACAAAGACAATGGATTGAAGCAATGGGCTCCAGAACAAGGCAAATTCCGCTCGCGGAATTTCGCAGACTGATCACGACCATCCCCTCCCGGGAACTCGCCAGAGTGCCCCCTGAAAGCCTGCCCGACCATATCCCGCTGGACCTGATCGAGAATGCGCCACCCGATGTCGCCGCCACCATTGAAACACTGATTTTCCAGCGCCAGTCGAGCGTCATGCACGACCTCAACACACTGCGCGACCGCCTTGGCGAGGAAGCTGTTGGCGCCTACGACATGGCTGCATTGCCACGCACGACGGCATCCATTCGCGCACTCCTGGAAAAGCTCCGCGATATCCAGCAGCGGCTACGGCACGACAGTGACAGCAAGACAACAACACTGTCGCCACAAGAGGCACTGGATGAGTTGGAAGCCTTGGCCAGCCTCGCCAACGACGTCAGTGATTATTACCGTAAACTGCTGGCAGCACGAAAAGCACTGCGCAAAAGTGTGCGCCAGCATGACGCAGACCTTCTCTCATTTCTGAAAAAGATCGATCGCAAACTGCGGCGGCGCTGTGCACTGCATCGCAATGTGTTGGATCAGTATCACTCCCAGAAGCTGGTAGTCACCGTGCAGGTGATGCGCGATTTCCGCGAGCGCATTCTCATTCACGACAAGGCGCTGAAAGAACAGGCATCGCGACGACAGCTGCTGGAGCAACGCCTGCAAGATGTCCAGCGCAAGGCTCGCCAGTTTCCCGCCAACACCGGCTTCCGCCACCTGCTCGAACGCTTGCGCGATGAACTCGACGCGCTTCAACGTCAGCAGCGGGTGCTGCCGATCCCTCTGGGCGAAGAAGATCTGGAGTTATGGCTCGACGTGATCGTCGATCACCGACTATTGCGCAGCGAACGCGATACGATGGAGCGCCTGCAACAACGCGCCGAATCGCTCTATCTGTTCCTGCTACGGCACTACTACAAGCTCCAGACCAAACAGCAGCCGGCACAACGACAGCATCAAGGCAGGCAGGCAGACAAGGATGCTGACAAGAGCTATTCCAGTCATGCCAGACACTTTCTGACCCATTATTTCCGCAGCCGCGAACAATCCGGAATCACGCCGTACTGGGTACCGGAAATCTATCGCCTGGAAAACCTGCGGCAGCTTGAAAAAGCCCTGGTCGCCGACCAGTCTGCCGGCAAATAATCACCGTCAGGAATGGTCCTTGGACGCTTGGATCAACGGCAAAATGAATTCGGCGAAAGCTGCTTTGGTGAGCTGCCCACGGTGGATGTAGGCGATCGTGCCATCGCGGTCGATAACGACGGTATACGGCACGATCTGGCGATCATTGCCCCAGCGCGTCAACAGCCCGGCATTGGCCATCGGATCAGCCACCAGCACGGGATAGTTGATACCCAGCGTTCGTTTCACATTCGCCAGTTTGCGCGCCTCGTCGAGACCGATGCCAATCACTTGCAGCCCGCGGTCGCCATAGTCATTTTGCATGGCGACCAGATCCTTGATTTCATACTGACAGGGCGCACACCAGCTGGCCCAGAAGTTCATGACGATGACACGGCCTTTCCATTCATCCAGTGAATGTTTTTTTCCATCCAGCCCTTCAAGGTGGAATGGTTTGATCTCCCAGGCGTTATTGGTCTGTCCCGGCAAGGCCATCTGGGTTGTCCCACCCGGCTTCGCTGGTGCAGAAGCATCGTGCTTGTTTGCCACCGGTTTGTTGTCACCCTGATAGCTACCCCAGGCGAGTGCGGAAACGACCGTGACCACGGCAAGGACGCCAGCCAGTTTTAACACCTTCATTTTTCTGCCTTCACAACATTCCAGACAACTTTGTAACGGTCACCCAGCGCATTCACATAGTCGACAAGCTTCTCGTCGATGACCACCTGCCGCAACCGATCCTTGATGCCTTCAAAAGAGCGGACGCCGCCCGGGCGACGCTCGAGGATTGTGATGAGGTGGAACCCGCGCGGTGTTTCGACGATTTCACTGAGTTCGTTGTCCTTCAGACCAGCAACGGCCTGCTCCAGCACTGGCATCCCGGTGCCAGCCTTGACCCAGCCCATATCTCCATTGCGTTTACGGCCGTAGGGATCGACGCTCATCTCGCCGGCAAGGGTAAACAGACTCTCACCATTTTCTATGCGTTTGCGTACCGCTTCGGCTTCTTCGCGGGTCTTGAGCACGATCTGGCCAAGGTGCCAACGCTCAGGGATCTTCGCGATATCAGGATGGGCCTTGAGGTAGTCACGCAGAACCTGCTCATCACCCACCCATGCCTGCTCCTGCTGCTCGACCAACATCGCCGGCAGACGCTCTTCCGCATAACGCGCGAGGCGGTCACTGATATCGACACCCTCGTTTTCAGCTGCCTTGGCAATCAGCAATAGCTCGGCACGGCGATACAGCCGATCCGCAAGCCAGTCACGAGATGGCTTACCCGTCAGCTCGACGCCATCAACGAGATCGCGATAGCGTATTTGCAAACCCTGTTCGCCCTCCAGCAACACGGTATCGTCGCTCAAATCGCCACTGAGCCGCTCTTCGTGAACCTTGACTTTGAACTCCTCTCGTAACTTTTGAACGGTCAACTTGCGCAACTGCTGGTAGCGACGGGCAACATAGGCCGACTTTGCTGCTTCGAGCGCATCTGCGTTGCCGGCAAAGTCCTTGCGCATACGTGCCAACTCTTCGGGAGGCACCGTTATCTTGTCGCGAAGTTTATCGAGATAGTATTTGTACAGCAGTCCCAGACGAAAGCTGTCACGATCTTTGCGGAAAGCCTCCGACTGATCGAGTTTCAGCCGCTTTGCTTCAAGCATCAGCAGCCTGGAAGCAACCAGCCGTTGCAGCAGGTCACCGCGTAACGCAGCCTGGTCATCCTCGTCCATGGCAACGAACTGGGTGGCGAACGGTGAGCTGTTGATTGCGCGTTCCAGCTCTTCGGAGGTCACCGATGTGTCACCAACGGTCGCCAGGGTTTCAGCCTTGGCCGAAGCAGCCAGTGGCAGGAAGTACAGTGCAAGTAAAACTAGCAAGATTCGTTTCATCAGGGAATTTTCCAGTGGTGGTATTTCTAGTAGTGGTAGGAGTCGGCCAGTAGTCTTCATCCGCAGCCTTGCTGTGGAAGATGATGAAAGCCTGGCCAGAATCATCGCATCAATTATATTCAGCGACGAAAAGCACGACAAATCGGGTAACTATTATTGCCGCAGCCACCCGGTGAGAAATGCGGGTTAAACACTTTTGCTGCCGGTCATCGCAATGGCCGGCAGCAAAAGTGTCGCAAAAAAAAAGCGCCAGCCCGAAGGCTGGCGCGATTTCGTTTACAGCAACTTATTCCTCAGGAATCTTGCCGCCGAGATCCGGTGCACTGCCGTGCATCCAGGCCACCGCCGCTTCGAAGTCCTCAAGAATTGGCTTGCCGTCCCAGACGTCGTCCTCATCGTCCGCGATCAGCGGTACACCCTTGTCATTGGTGTAGTGACATGCCGCGCACTTCAAAGGTCCATGTGAACCGTCGGGGTTGTAGCTAGCTGCCTGCTTGTAAGATGTCACATCGACATCGGGTGTAACCGGATACAGCCCGTGAATCGACTGGTGACATGCCTGGCAAGCGAGCCCTGCATGGCCTTTGCTGTAACGCATCAGGCTGTACTTGCCGGGTTGGTTGATCGGGAAGGCAACGCCGCCCTGACCTTCGACAAATGGTGCCGCGTGGCAGTCCGCACAGTGAGGCGCACCGGCTGACAGCCAGTAGTCACGACCATGTGTCGCAGCCGAATAAGGTACGGCAGTGGCACCTGTCGCTCCAGCCGGCAGCTTCAGTGACTTCGGATCAACAGCCGGGTTGGCTGACAGCGGCACAACATTGACATCACCATCGACGTCCTTGCTGACCATTGGGCCATTGCCCTTGAGCGCGATCACTGCGATGTCAGGAACCAGGCGATCTTCAGCCCAGGTCAACAGAACACCCGATTTTCCGGGGGTATCGTGTCCCTTGCTGTCCAACACAACCTTCGGATCAAGGTACTTGTCGATCAACTCCTGCTTGCTGACACCGATGGCGGCGGCAATTTCCTCGATCGACTTGTTGCGGATCGTCTCGCCTTCCTGTTTGAACGCGTTTTTCAGGTTGTCACGCTGATACAGTTCACGGCTCAACTGGCTATGACAGTTGGTGCACCACAGCCCCTTGCCACCTTCACCGTTACCGATCTGGGAGACATTGGTCTGCATCCACTTGCCGATGCTGTTCAGATACTCTTTGGTACCTACGCCATCCTTGTCTTTACCAGGATTGGAGTGGACGTCACGTCCGACATAGCAACCACCTGCTGCGTCGCGGTTATCCGCTTTGGCATAGGCGTTCTTGCCATCAGGCGTGATCGGGTAACCATCCATGCTGCGATCCTGACGGTGAGCAGGGTGACAAGCCTGGCAAGCGCCGGAGCGGCCAAGCGAATCAGGCATCGGCACTGCACGCTGGTGAACCGAGTGCATGGCCTGGGTCAATGGCGGAATCACCTTGTCCTTGCCATCCACTTTGTGGGTTTTGGACTGCAACACGCCAATGACGTTATCGGCATGACATTTCTGACAGAGAACCGGATCGCGGCCAAGGCGGTTCTTCAACGCCCGGCTGTTCGGATTGTAGTTCTTCAGAAAATCAGTGCCGTTGTGATCGTCGTGCATCTCCATGATGGAGATGGAAGTCGCCTTGAGATTGGCGATCCAGTCAGAAGCACCCAGACCTTTCCAGAAAGCACGCTCCTGTTGATAGAGCTTGTACTTGTCACCATTGGCTGTCTTGTTGCCATGGCAGTTGGCACAGTTCGGAATATCGATCGGGTTGGTACCGACGAAACCGACTGGCTTACCACTGTGGCTGTCGATGACTGGCTTGCCGGTATCGGCATCGACCAGATTCACGAAAGCTTCCTGATAAGGCTGGATGTCGCTTTCGACCAGGCCGAGAATATCCTGACGTGCGGTCGAGTCAGAGAACGGCGTCAATGGCAGACCCAATGCATCCCAGATTCCCGGGTTGGTCAAAACGATGGGCACATTATCCAATACCGGAGACTTGGTATAGACGATTGTGCCTTTCTCACCGGTGTAGTGCAGGTGTCCGCCTTTCAGCGGGCTGGGTACGGCAGCACCAGCCGGGCCATTGTCCTTCGGAATCGGAATCTGAATGCCGACGAACTTCTTCTCGCTATCGGCACTGGTGTTCTTCGGGTTGGTTCCCTTCAGATCCTTGTAGACATAAAGGTGCGTGAAGTAAGCATTGGCGACATTCTCATTGGCGCTGTACTTGCCATCACCATTGATGTCATAGGGAATATCCCAGTAATGCAACTTGTTCCCTTCGGAATAGGTATTGTCGATATGACCGTATTCCAGCTTGAATCGCTTCTTGCCATCCACAACGACGGTAGCATCGTCGGGATCGGCTTCCAGCAGCTCGGGGTACTTCTTCTTGCCAGTCGCCGTCTTGATGACCTGGCTCTGGACTGAGTTGTATGGTGGCAATACACAACAATAAGTGAAATCAAAACCGGTGCAGTGCATGCCCAGTTCATAGTTCACCGTTATGTTGTAGTCATTTTTTGGTTGGATGGCAGTGGTTGTCATGGATTTCACCGCAGCCGTCGCTTTCTTCGCGACACCCTCCGGTGACATCTGGCTGGTACAGCCAATGACGACGCCTACCGCTATTGCTGAGACAATAAACAGCTTCTTGTTCATCTAGCAGGCCTCTCCTTTTGGTTGATGCAGTCCGACCCACGCCACCTGTAAGCTGGCAGATGAGTTGAACCATGGCAGGTCCGGGCGACGACCCCAAACAGAAAAGGCTACCCGGACAAACGATGGACGAAGCGACGAAGCCTGGAAACAAACCGATTGGGTCTCCCGCTGGTCGATACGCCCTTGGGACAAGCATGTCGCAAGAATAGTGCAAGCACTGATGTAACGTGATGGAACAACACCGTCTACGTAATCATGCACCTACCAACGTGCCGTAAACGCCGATGTGCCACTAAGCCGTAACATTACGAAAACTTCATCCTCGTCGGTTTTATAACAAAAACGAGGAAATTGATCAATGTCAATGTCTTCGCAAGCATTCGCGATTTGCTTCATGAAGCACGACAACCGCTCAGCGGTAAAAATATTTCACTTTTCACATCACCACCTGGGCAGCCACATCAACTAAGCTGTAGAAGGGCACCGCGTGATAGAGACTTCTCCCCGCCATGGTTCTCACCGGCGCGTGGGAAGGCGGCAGGATGACGCTGTACCCAATATCCATCCACCACCAATAACACAGATCAGGAGCGAATCCTCACCATGTTCAAAGAGTTCAAGGAATTCGCCATGGGCGGCAACGTCGTCGATATGGCGGTCGGTATTGTCATCGGTGCTGCATTTGGCACCATCGTCAGCAGCCTTGTGGCCGACATCATCATGCCACCGATTGGCCTGCTGATGGGCGGCATCGATTTCGCCAATGTCTTTACCGTATTGCGTGAAGGCAGCGCGGCGGGCCCATATGCGACCCTGGAAGCCGCTCAGAAAGCAGGGGCGATCACGATCAACTGGGGTAACTTCATCAACACCATCATCAGCTTTGTCATTATCGCCTTTGCGATTTTTCTGGTGGTGCGCGGCATCAACCGCATGCGCAAGGCGCAGGAAGAAGCGCCGGCCGAACCACCCGCGCAGGAAGTGCTGCTGTCCGAGTTGCGTGACCTGATGAAGCAGCAAACCCAGCTGCAGGCACTGGCCATCAAGGAAGCACGGGAGCAAGGTCGCTGATAGCGCTCAACGCTCGAAAGTGTAGATGAGATCCGCGCTGCTGGCCGCACCGGAGGCGGCTTGCAGCGCCAGCTTGTCAGTCAGGCGATAGCGCATGTTGAAGGTGTTGATGGCATTGAAAAGACCGATGCCATAGCCCACATAGAGATCAGGCGTCAGGTATTTTCCCAGCGTGTAACTGCCACCTTTGGTTCCTGGTGGTTGCCCCAGCAGCATATAGGAAAGAATGCTCGAATCCGGCATCGACGGCTCGGAGTAAAGTTGCAGAATCGGTGCCTGCGCCGTGCCGCGAATTCTCGCGCCAGCGAGTACATCATAAGCTTCGACACGCCGGGCGACATCCATATCGAGCCGGGGATTGTCCACCGGGCCACCACCAAACAGAATGCGCCCGCGCTGGATCTTCAACTGCTGGCCGTAAACGATATAGTCGCCATTCACCACCTCGATGGCACCAGTGGCCCGTGGCACCAACCCCGGTTTTTGGGTCACCAGCAGATTGCCTTTCAGCTTGCCACTGAAATCGGCCGCTTCGACGCGAATATCATCGCCCAGCACGACGCGCAGGTTGAGATGAAAATTCCCGGCTGGCGCTTTTTTCGCCGCCTCGCCATTCTCATCCACGATCACCACATCACTGGATACTTTCACCAGCTTGCCCTCGCCTCCACTGCCGCCACCGGCCTTGACGTAGGCACTGGGAATCAACAACTCACCCTCTACCCGCATGCCCTTGCTGTCCATGGCGATCTGCATGTCCGGGCTGATCACGGCGCGAATATTCCGCGTTGCCGCCACCTGGAAACGATCACCGTTGATCTTCAGCTGCAATGCCCTGGTGGCCGGATCAAGCGTGCCCGACAGCTTCAGCGTACCCTCTCCCGAGCGGGCACCACCGGCGATTCGCAGCGGACCTTTACCATCACTGGCCAGTTCAAAGCGCCCTGCCTCGATTTTCAGCGATACCTCGGGCACCTCGGCGGTAAACCCATCGACCAGCAGCTTGCCGCTCACCACTGGCAGACTGACGGGGCCACTGAGCTGCAAATCGGCATCCAGCCTGCCCTCGACTGCCTGTAACTGCGGCACGAAAGCACTGATGATCGCGAGGTCACGAATCTGTCCTTCGACCTTCCCTGTCAACTGCGGCTGGCTGGCACCGATACCGCGTACAGCGACGCGGGCATCGACTCGCCCGAGCGCATCGAGGTCAACCGATAACTCGGTATTGGCGCGATCACCGTCAAGGGTCGCCTTGATCTGGCTTTCGCCCAGTCGGACGTCGAGCGGCTCGACATCGCCCGGCGCGGAGAGCTTGCCGGGGCGCAGACGCAGATCAGCCTTTACCCGTGGCTTGCCATCAGCAGCCAGGCTGAAATCGACATCGCCATCCACGGCCGTTTGCAGCGTGATGTCAGGCGGCAAGAAGCGGCGAAAACGCTGCGCATCGAGTTCCGTAAGTTGCAGCTTGCCAGTCACACCCTTCTGCTTGTTCCAGTCGGCATCGACGCAGACCCTGGTCGGCGCACTGGCCAGACAAAGCCCGCTGAGCTGCGCGGCTTCGGCGCTGCCGTTCAGCGGCGCTGCCCGCACCATCCTCCAGTCACCAAGCTCGGTTTTTGTCGTTTCCAGCTGCGTTATCTTCCCTTGCCAACGTGCTGCATTGAGCCCACCCTCCAGCGCAAGCCGCAGCCTCGCCAGATCACCCTCCAGCTTCACCGCGAGCTTATGCTGCGCGGGTTTGCCGCCGCCGGAAATTTTCAGGCTCGACCACGCCTGCCCGGCCAGCTTCAGCTTTGTTCCGGAAAAGTCGATCTGCGAGCGCCGCTGGCCGCCAATATCCACCAACGCCTTGCCATTCAAGCGCCCGATCCGCGTATCGCCCGCCACCAGGTCACGCACGTCGAGATCAATCGCAGCCACCGGATTGCTGGCATCACCCCTGACCTTGCCGCTGCCACTGATCCGTCCACGCAGTGACGGCACAAGGCTGGCCAGATTAGGCACCTGCACCCGCCAGTCGAGATCCCATTGCTTGCCGAGACGGCCATTGGCAGTGAGCGCTGTTTTTCCACTGCTGATGTCGAGACGGCGAATATCCAGTTCGCCATCAGCCAGCACGATCTCGCCCTGCCCACGCACAGGCTGGTCACGAAAACGCCCGGTCAGATGCGCCAGATGTGCTGTCAGATCGGGGCCAGCCGACGTTAGCTTGCCTTGCGAAGTCAGGGCCAGATCCAGTTTTCCCGGCAATTCCGGCCACTGCACTGCGGGGTTGATCCCTTTTGCATCAATGCTCACATGCCATGACAGCTGTGGCTTCCAGCTGGCCTGCCCGCTCGCCGTCATCTCACCATCAAGCAAACTGCCCACGAGCTTGAAGTCCGACAAGGCCGAATCGGAGCCATGGCCGGTCAAGGTCCAGCGGCCTGACGGAATATCCCGCCCGGTCGCCTCGGCGGCGAGTGACCAGCGATAGTCTTCGAGCGACCCGACCACAGAGACATTCCCGCTCGGGCTGGAGAATATGGGGTCACCCTGCAACGGCCAGCCGAGCTGCTGCCAGTCTCCCCGTAAATCGAACTGCAGCGGTGCGAGTTCGACCTTACCTGCCATCAGCAACTCACTGGCCTGGTTTTCGGGTTGCAGCCTGAGACGCTCCAGCTCAATGGCCTGGGTATTGCCACGCGCGGAGAAGTCCACCGCAACCGGCCCGGTCTGCGGCAGCGCTGTTTTGAGGTCCCCCTCAGCGGAAAAACCGTCCAGACTGCCGGCGGATCGAAACTCGGCTTGCAGCGGCGCCCCATCCAGGGCCGGTGAAAATACTGCCAGATCATCTGCCGTCAATTGCAAGCGCGCATCCCAGGCAGGCTTGGTGAGAACGCTGGTCAGACCGGCGACCAGGTCGATGCCAACGGGCCCACTCACATGCTGCGTGA
>CAZQXF010000036.1:0-14118 GCA_964596975.1 uncultured Thiotrichales bacterium
TCATCCAGCGCCGCTTTGCGCAGGCCGTTCTGTTCCATGCTGATGAACCATTGCGGCGTGGCGCGAAAGATGATCGGCGTCTTGTGTCGCCAGCAATGCGGGTAGCTGTGCTTGAGCTTGTCGACATGCAGCAGTGCGCCGTGTTCTTTCAGCACGTCGAGCACATGGCTGTTAACCTTGTGTACCGACTCGCCGGCGAACAGCGGCGTATCCGGCAGGAAACAGCCATCGCCGCCGACCGGATTGTCCACTTCCAGCCCGTACTGCTGGCCAACGACATAGTCTTCCTGACCATGGCCGGGGGCTGTGTGAACCGCGCCGGTGCCCGCCTCGGTAGTGACGTGATCACCGAGAATGATCGGCACTTCGCGGTCGTAGAACGGGTGCTTGAGTGGCAGCAGTTCAAGATCGGCGCCGTGGCAGCGGCCAACGATGCGGGCATCTTCGATGCCAGCGCGTTGCAGTACGTCCTGGTATAGCGCATCGGCAAGCAGCAAACGCTCATCACCGGCCTGCACCAGCACATAGTCTAGGTTTGCGTTCAGCGCGACAGCGCGGTTGGCGGGCAGTGTCCACGGTGTCGTCGTCCAGATAACAACCGAGACGGGGCCGCTGCCACCGTCGCCTTCGAGCCGACATTTGCCGAGGAAGGCGGCCTCATCCACGACCTGAAAGCGCACATCGATGGCAAACGAGACTTTGTCTTCGTATTCCACCTCCGCTTCCGCCAGCGCCGAGCCGCAATCCACACACCAGTGCACCGGCTTGTCGCCCTTGCTGAGGTGGCCGTTGGCGATGATCTTGCCGAGGGCGCGGATGATGTCGGCTTCGGTCTGGAAGTTCATCGTCAGGTAGGGATTGTCCCAATCGCCGAGTACGCCGAGGCGCTTGAAGTCGGCTTTCTGGGTCTCGACCTGGCTCATCGCGTATTCGCGGCAGTGTTGGCGGAACGTGGCGCTATCGACGTCGATGCCCGCTTTGCCAAGCTGCTTCTCCACCTGTAGTTCGATCGGTAGCCCGTGGCAGTCCCAGCCGGGCACATAGGGCGCATCGAGACCGCTGAGCGTCTTCGACTTGACGATGATGTCTTTCAGGATCTTGTTGACGGCGTGACCAATGTGGATTTCGCCATTGGCGTATGGCGGCCCGTCATGCAGGATGAATTTGGGACGCCCGGCGCAGTGCTCGCGCAGTTTCTGGTAGCGCTGGCTTTCCTCCCACTGCTTGAGCATTTCCGGCTCGCGCTTGGCCAGGTTGCCGCGCATGGGAAAGTCGGTGTGAGGCAGGTTGAGCGTGTGCTTGTAGTCAGTCACGGTAGTGTTTCGCTTTGATTTGAGAATCGGGTTTGGCTACGTCGTGCGGGATTCGAGTTGTGCAAAATACAGCTTTGCTGCATCGATGTCCTTGCGAATTTGCGCTTTGAGTGCATCGAGTGAATCGAACTTTTGCTCCCCGCGCAGCTTCTTCAGCCAGCGGATGTTGATGTGCTGGCCATACAGGTCGCCATCGAAATCCAGCAGATGGGTTTCGATGAGGAAGCCTTTGCCATCGACGGTCGGGCGCGTACCGACATTGGTCACACCATAGCCAATGCACTCCACCTCCACCGCGAACACACCATGCAGCGGTGAGACCGTGCGATGAACGCGGATGTTGGCGGTGGGAAAGCCAATCGTGCGGCCAAGTTTTTCGCCGTGGATGACCGTGCCGCTCATGCTGTACGGGCGGCTGAGCAAGCGAGCAGCCAGTTCCAGGTCGCCCGCTGCCAGCGCATTGCGGATGCGTGTGCTGCTGATGCGTTCCCCATCGTCCAGCACCGTCTCGGTATCGATCACCTCGAAGCCGTAGTGTTCGCCCGCCTGCCGCAGCAGATTGAAATCACCCTCGCGCCCCTTGCCGAAACGGAAGTCGTCGCCGATGACCAATGCCTTGATCGCCAGTCCACGAACGAGAATATCGTCGATAAACTGCTGTGCCGGCATCTCGGCCAACTTGCGATTGAACGGCATCGTCAATAGCTGATCGACGCCCAAGCGATCGAACTGGATGAACTTTTCGCGCAATGTCGTCAGTCGTGCCGGTGCCTTGTCGCCGAGGAAATACTCACCAGGAAGTGGGTCGAAGGTGATCACCGTCGTCCGCGTACCGAGCCGGCGCGCCAGATCATGCAGCTGGCGGACAATCGCCTGGTGGCCGCGATGAATGCCGTCGAAGTTGCCGATTGTGGCAACCGTACCGCGATGTTCCGGCTTGATGTTGTAAGTGCCTCGAATCAAGTTCATGGAAGAATGGCGGCGTCGCTGGCAAAGACGCGAAATTATACAGCAAGGTGCTGCTTGCTACATGCAGAACACAATCTGCGCGCATAAACAGACTCGTAGGGTGGGTGCCGCCAGGCACCGGTGGCGTACACCCGATAAAGCGCTACGGGGTTCGTGAGGTGGGCTGGGGGAGCTGGGCGGCTGTGCCGGGCTTCGGCGCCAATATCAGCGTTAACGTCAGTAACGCGCTTGCCGCAATCCATGAGCCGAGGATACGGATCAACGTCTGCTGCCAGTGATGTTTTTGCAAGCGCTGGGCGAATACGGCTGCGTAGAGTAGCCCCAGATAGATGCCCACGCCCGATCCCAGCAATGCGGCCATTTTCTGTCTGCCGCTGTAGGCGTCCTGTATCGAATCAAGTCCCAGCATCAGTCCGGTCAGGGCCGCCAGCGCCCAGTACATCGGCAGCGGTAAGTCGAACTTGAACGCGACCAGCAACCCCAACACGATGGCCGCCAGCAACAGCAGGGTTTCCACGTCGAGGAGCAGGCCGAAATATCCCATCGCCACCAGGCCGGAAACGGTGGCACCAAGAAATATCAGAATGGCCGGCTCGACCTTGCTGGTACCGCGTTGACCAAACAGAAATCCCAGCGCAAGGATCGTCAGCAAATGCGCCGGTACCAGAAATGGGTGCAGAAACCCGTTGTAGAAACTGGCGACATTCTTGATCGGCGTGTGCGCCCAAAGCAAGCCGGGCGAGAAAAGCAGCAGGCAGAAAACGATGAAGCGTAGCCGCCTGGTCACACAGCCCCCGCCAGAAAGCCTACCCCTGCCATGGCAATACCGGCGCCAACTGCCCGCACTGCCACCCGTCCTGCCGGCCAGCGCACCAGCAGACCAAAAGAGATGCCGCTGATATGCAGCAGCCCGGTCGCGATCACGAAGCCCAGGCTGAACGCTAGCGGGTTGGCGGCGGCGGGGAGTTCAGTGCCATGTGCGTGACCATGAAAGATGGCGAAGATCCCCACGATGACGGCGGCAAGCCAGATCGGTGGCCTGGCTGCGAGCGCGACCATGGCGCCGAGCACGATAGCAGACAGTGCAATACCGATCTCGACTGATGGAATCGGCACGCCGAGTACACCCAGTGCGCCACCAAATGCCATCACCATCGGAAATACCACGGGGAGCACCCAGATGGCGGGGCTGCCCAAAAAAGCGCCCCACAGTCCGACAGCGACCATGGCAACGACATGGTCCCAGCCCAGTACAGGATGCATGAAGCCGCTGAAAAATCCACCGGCTGTACCACCCTGGTGGGCACTGGCAGCCGTTGCATAGAGCATCAAAACAAGGAAAAGCGTGGCAGGTCTGGATAGTTTCATCATGAGTCGTAACCGTGTTGGGTAAGCCTCAGGCTTTGCGTACAAATTCAGATTTCAGTTGCATGGCGCCAATGCCGGGGACCTTGCAGTCGATATTGTGATCGCCTTCGACGAGGCGAATGTTCTTGACCTTGGTACCGACCTTGATGACTGAGGAGGAACCTTTGACTTTGAGATCCTTGATCACGGTGATGGTATCGCCATCTTCGAGCGTGTTGCCATTGGCATCGCGCACGACGGGTTGATCTGGTGAGTCGGTTTCATCGTGTGGTGACCACTCGTGGGCGCATTCCGGGCAGATGTACATCGTGCCGTCTTCGTAAGTGTATTCGGAGCCGCATTTGGGGCAGTTGGGGAGTCCGCTCATCAGGTATTCCGTTATGGTATCGGGAATATATAGTTTACCCCTGATAGGGAGAAGCGGATACCATCCGGGCGCGTCTGCGGCGGTATCTCGCGGGAGAGAGTTTGCGCTCGATGCGCAATAACAGGCGCTTGAGTGGTGAAAAGATCAGGATGCCGGCAACGCAGATACCAACAAGATCTGCCAGTACGTCGAACAGGCTGGGGTCGCCACCAAACGGCGTCAGGCCCTGCATGCTTTCAAGGGTAATGCTGAGCCCCAGCATGGCCGCGGCGATCAAGGCGCCGCGCTTGCGCCCGGGAAATACCAGTAGAAACCAGGCTGTGAGCGTACCCCAGACGAGAAAATGCAGGATCTTGTCGAGATGCGGGATACGGGTCTGATCCAGTTCGATTGGCAGGAACGCCGTCAGCAGCACCATGATGGCAAGGTGGAGGCCGATGATCTGCCACAGGGCGAGGTATCTCAGTTTTCGCCTGCGCCGCCGTTTCTTTGTCGAGGCTGGGACGTGGCCAGTCCACTGGTTCTCGATCAGGATCATGATGTTTTTGACTGGCGTGACCAGTAACCGGGCCGCCAGCAGGATGCCCAGCAAGTCGGCGCCTGCATCGGCAAGGCTCGCGCTGCGATAGCCCGTCATTCCCTGAAGCCATTCGATACCCACGCCCACAGCAAACATGAACAGCGGGATACCGATGCGCGCCATTTTTGCTGGAAAAATAGCGAGATAGCCGGCGGTCAGCAAGGCATAGGCGGTGAAATGCAGCAGCTTGTCGAAGTGGGGGATACTGCCGCCGCTGTGGAAAGAGATCGGTGCCAATGAGCCCAGTACCACGGCAGCAAACAGGCCGATGGCCATGAACTGCCAGAACAGGGGGAAGCGGGGCGTCAGGCTCGTGGGTGTTGGCGGCATAGGTCGTTCGTTCGGCGGCTTTGCGAAAGCAGCGACTATAGATGATCGCCATAGTGCATCGGGAGTGCGATGATCGAGAAAGTGGTGTCGCATGTGGTTCAGCGTGGCTAGACGCAGATTTCGAGCAGACCTCTGAGCGCAGTGGTGACGGCCTGACTGCGGACGCTGTCACGATCGCCATAGAACCGCTGTATTGCCGTTTGGGCTTGCTGGCCTTGTCGTTGCCAGGCAAACCAGACAGTGCCGACAGGTTTGCCTGGGCTGCCACCGCTCGGGCCGGCAATGCCGCTGATGGCGACGGCCAGTTGCGCCCGGCTGTTTGTCAGTGCGCCGAGGGTCATGGCCATGACGGTTTGCTGGCTGACGGCGCCCCATTGTTCGATGGTCTGCATAGGCACATCGAGCATGTCCATTTTGGCTTCATTGCTGTAGGTGACGAAACCTCGATCGAAGACGGCCGAGCTACCGGGCAGATCGGTGAGAATCTTGGCGACCCAGCCGCCAGTGCAGGATTCTGCTGTGGCGATCTTCAAGTGGTTGGCAGTGCAGCTATCGAGCAATGAGCGAGCCAGTTCCAGATGCTGTTTCATGGTGTTGCCCGAAGCACGAGGTTTTCACTGTCGAGCGTCTGGAGTCTGGCGTGGGTCACGGCGTACTCCAGGTCCTCATTGCTGCGGATTTCGACACGATGATAGTTGGGCGTGTAGCCACTGTATCTCGGTTGTCCGCTGTCGGTGTCCAGGACAGGCTTTTCCCACAGGACTTCGACCTGTTTGCCGACCATGCCTTGCAGCGCTTGCTGCTTCATATTGGTGGCAAGTTGCGCCAGCTCGCGGCAGCGCCGCTGTTTGGTCGCCTTGTCGATCTGATTCGGCAGGCTGGCAGCCTTGGTGCCGCTGCGTGGAGAGTAGGGAAAAATGTGCACGTGGCCAAAACCGATTGACTCGATAAACGTCATGCTCTGTTCCCAGTCGGCTTCGGTTTCGCCGGGGAAGCCCGCGATAATGTCGGTGGTGATGTTGAAATCACTGATCGTGCTGCGTGCCTGTTCGGCCAAGCGGCGGAATTCAACCGTTTTGCAGCGCCGCGCCATGCGCCGCAAGATAGCGTCCGAGCCGCTTTGCAGGGGCAGGTGCATGTGTGGCATCACCCTGGGGTTGGCGAACAGCTGGAAAAAGTCCTCGGGCAGATCCCAGGGCTCGACCGAAGCGAAGCGGATGCGGGGGATGTCGGTATCGTCGAGGATGGCCTGAACCAGTGCTCGCAGGCTGGAACCCGTGTCGCTGCCATAGCCGCCAACATGCACGCCAGCAAGCACGATTTCGGCAATGCCGCTGGCGTGGAAACGACGTACTTCTTCGATGATCTCCGCGATACTGCGGCTGCGCTCCTCGCCCCGGGCAACGGTGACAATGCAGAAAGTACAGCGATAGCGGCAACCATCCTGCACTTTGATGAAGGCGCGATGGCGGCCACGGCTGTAGAGGGCGATGTCGTCCGGAGCGGTGGCGCTGAGGGGCATGGTCGGCAGCGCCAGCTGTTCCCGCGCAATGGCGGGGAGGTTTGATTTTTGCTCATTGCGGATGACCAGATCGACGCCCAGTGTGTCGGCGACTTGCTCGGGTTCAAGCGAGGCGTGGCAGCCGGTGACGATCAATTTGGCGGTTGGGTTGTCGCGGTGCAGCCGATTGATCAGATAGCGCGACTTGCGGCTGGCTTCGTTGGTGACGGCGCAGGTATTCAGCACCACCAGGTCGGCGCCATTGCCGTCGCGGCTGATGCTGTAGCCTTCGGCCTGGAACTGTTGTGACCACTGCTCCAGTTCGGCTTCGTTGAGGCGGCAGCCCAGTGCTTTGAGATGTACTTTCATTGAAGCAATGATACCAGTCGCGTGGGAGGGTGTCGCAAAACCCCAGGCGGGCTTTTGCAGCACTCTCGGAAAGAGGCAGGGTAATAACGCATTCGGCCCGCACAGGGCGGGCCGAATGGGGGTTGCAGGGGCGAGTCAGATCAAATCAACTTGCCGTCGTAGTCGGCGATACCTGGGTTGTCTTTGACGCCCTTGATCGTCGGGTGGTTGACCTTATCCAGTTTGAGCGTTTTGTTGGCGCGCAAATAGTCGGCAGCGACATCCCACATCAGGCGGCCAGGGCCAATGGTGTTGACTTGGGCCCAGCCGGCGATCTTGTAAGTTTTCTTCAGATCCAGTGGCTTGCCTTCGTCGTCGCGAATGTCCGAAATGCGATTGCCGAGCTTGGCGTTGGGGTCGATGGTGTAGTCCATCCCTCCCATGCGCACCATGTCGCCCCCGGATTGCAGATAGGGGTCTTTCTGGAAGAGGTTTTCGGCAATGCCTTCCATGATGTCCTTGATCTGTTTGCCGGTCATTTCGGTGGCATAGGTTTCACCATAGGTCATCGAGGTTTCGGTCATCAAGTCTTCCATGGTGACGGCATCGCCCTTGAGTACCGAGGTGCCCCAGCGAACACCGGCGGACATGGCGAAGTCGGCGTCATACTCCTTGCGCAGCGCGTTCACCAGCACCTGATCCCAGGTGCCCATGAAATTGCCACGGCGATAGAGCGTCTGCTCGGTGGTGCAGAGTTTCTCGTTGAGAATCTCTTCGAAAGTCTTACCGAGCCGTTGCTTGTTGAAGTAACGATCCTTGGCGCGGCTTTCGACGATTTTGTCGGTGTATTTTGTCTTCCGCATCTTGTTGATGTACGACTGCATCTCCTTGTCTGGCTCGATGAGGTTGGAGATGATTGGCAGCATTTTGTACTGGTAGTCGACGATCTTGCCGCCTTTGATGTCGAAGTCCATGACGCCGACATACTTGCCGCTACAACCAGCGTTGGTGACGATGGTCTTGCCGCCCTTGTTCTTGACAATGACCGGCTTGGGCATGCCGTCGTGGGTGTGGCCGCCAAAGAAGGCGTCGATGCCAACGACGCGAGATGCCATTTTGATGTCCACGTCCATGCCGTTGTGGGACACGACGATGACTGCATCCGGCTTTTCATTCTCGCGAATCTCTTCGACCAGCGCCTGCATGTCATCTTCACGCAGATTGAACGACCAGTCGGGGAAGAAGAATTTCTGCGGGTTTGCATTCGAGGTGCGAGGAAAGGCTTGGCCGATGACAGCGATGCGAGCATCACCCACTTTGCGGATCACATAGGGTTTGAACGGGTGACCGGAGTCTTCGTCGTAGAGGCCGCGGCCATCGAACATCTCGGTCATCTTGCGGTATTCATCACCGAACAGGGCGTCCTCGACGATGCGGACATTCTGGCCGAGGAAGTCGCCTTTGAAGAAGCTGATATTGGAAAGAACCTCGGCCTCTTTGTAGGTGAACTCCCAGTGCCCAACCATGACGTCGACACCCAGAATGTTCGATGCTTCAACCATATCGTGGCCACGGGTCCATAGTGAGGTACCCGAGCCCTGCCACAGGTCGCCGCCGTCGACGGTCAGGGTGTTTTGCTGGCCGCCAGCGCCTTCACGCAGTGAGTCGAGCACCGATTTGATGTGTGCATAGCCGCCGGTGCGGCCGTACTTGTGGGCCAGTTCTTCGAAATCGAGATAGGTATACGCATAGGCTTCGATGCTGCCAGGCTTGAAGCCGATTTCCTTCAGCAAGTGCTTGCCCACGAGGTGGGGCATGTGGCCAAAGGCATCGCCAACGCCCAGGTTGACGTTGGGCTCGCGGAAGAAGACGGGGTTGAGCTGCCCATGAACATCGGTGAGGTGAAGAATACGTGCATTGCCAAACTTGGGGACCTCGTAGATGTTTTCCTGCGCTGCAAGGGCGGAGGAGACGACGCTACCCTTGTCACAGGCGCTGATCAGCCCGGCGACGTTCGCCGCGCCGATGATTTTGATGAAATCTCTTCTGGTTAGACTCATGGATCTTCCTCGATAAGTTGCTGTGTCATGTTTCCACGCCCGTTTCGGGGTGTGGGGGCTGTGGCCACATGGGGTTCGTGGTGATTGCGCTGGGGGCGTTCCGGCAACTATAGTGCCGCAGCTTGTTCATTTACCGGAGGCCGTTGGAATCAATGACGATCAGGGTTGGGTATTTATTCCCCAAGGTGTTTTTCGTGGCGAAAAATATAGCACGGATTCCCTTGTTTTTGCAGGTGTTGATCCTGCTGACGGCCGTTCTTTCCGGCTTTTATTCTTCGCTTTCGAGGGCCGATGTGGTCAAGCCGGCACTGGTCGAGTTAACGATTCATGATGACGGCAGCCTTGAAATGGAGGTGAGAGCGTCGATCGAGGCGATGTTGGCAGGCATCAGTACACGCTACAAGAATACGAAAGATGCGCCAACCGCAGCACAGTACAATCAGTTTCGTGCGATGCAGCCGGATGCGTTGGCGCATGAGTTTGCTGCTTTTGTTCCAACCTTTCTCGATGCCATTTCGCTGCGGTTTGGGGGGCAAAAGGCAAATCTGAAGATTGTCAGCGTCAACATTCCGGAGCCCGGTTACAAAAAGGTGCCACGCATCAGCACTATCCTGCTTTCAGGTGAGCTGCCTGCAGGTGCTGAAAATTTCGACTGGACCTATCCCGCCAGGTTTGGGGATGCCGCATTTCGTTATCGGCACTACGACCCTGATGAGTACACCTGGAGTGACTGGACCTGGCTGCGCAATGGCGAGTCGACGCCAAAGATCGGTATTCGGGACGAATATAAAAAGCGGACGCTGCTGGAGGTCGTGCAGTCATATATCAAACTCGGCTATCTCCATATTATCCCGCTGGGGCTTGATCATATCCTGTTTATTCTTGGTATCTTCCTGCTCAGTACGCGGTTGAAACCGCTGCTGTGGCAAGCGACGGCATTCACCGTGGCGCACACGATTACGCTCGGACTGAGCATGTACGGGATCATCCATGTGCCCGAACGCGTTGTTCAACCCTTGATTGCATTGTCGATTGCCTATGTCGGGATTGAGAACATCTTTTTTTCAAAACTGCATTCGACAAGAATCGTGATCGTTTTCCTGTTCGGATTGTTGCATGGCATGGGGTTTGCCTCAGTGCTGGCTGACTTCGGCATGCCAAAGAATGATTTTGTCAAGGCATTGATCAGCTTCAATGTCGGTGTCGAGTTGGGGCAGGTCTCTCTCCTGCTGGCCGCATGGCTGCTGCTGGCGTTGCCGTTCGGCTCGACGCTGAACTATCGGAGGCTCGTGGTGATTCCCGGTTCGACGCTGATTGCGGTGATGGGACTGATCTGGACCGTTGATCGGGTGATCAACGCTTGAGGCGACTGCTCGGCTTTCTTATTCGCGCTAACGCTGTGTTGCCTGCATGGGTGTGGGGGGGCGCAGGCCAAAAAAAACCCGGCGCGAGGCCGGGTCTTGGGTGTTGCTGCTTACTTTCTGGCGCCGGGGCCGTTGTATTCGAGCCCGTTGGACATGTATGTGTGAAACAGTTCCAGTGTCCGATACTCGTTGCTTTGTGCCTTGAAAGGCTTGGCTCTGACCTGCTTGTTACAGCCGCCATAGCGACGGTGTAGTGTGCCAAGACCACCCCACTTCGAGCGGTAGACAGGGAAGTGCGTGGTATGGCCCAGGGCCGGGCTGAGGATATCCGCGCGAATTCTGCTGCCGGCATAGTAGACATGGCAGTCGGCGCAAGACATGTTGAGCTGACCCCGCTTCGCATAGAAGAAATGCTTGCCTTCGTTGTACGCAGCTTCGGCCTTCGGGCCTTCTACCTTGACATTGACCTTCTGTCCGCGTGCCTTGTAAGCGAAGAAAGCGGAGAGATCGGCGATCTTGCCCTTCTTGTACTTGAAGGGTTTTTCGCCATTGGCCTTGAGGCAGGCGTTGATCTGGCTTTCGAGCGTCAGTACCAGGCCGCTGCCTTCGTCGTATTTGGGGTAGCGTGCGCGCACAGTGCTGGGGTCGTCACCAAAGCAGGAGGCGAATGTCTTGCCGTTCTTGAACGGCTTGTTGAAGATGGCTTCGCCCTTTTCGATGTTGATCTCGTAAGGGGGGAACTCTTCGATCTCCTCCCATTGCTCGCGAGATGCCTTGTCGACGGCATAGACGCCGTTCTTGTAGTCCTCGAAAGGCACGTCGGGGAATTTCTTCTTGAAGTATGCCCGAAAAGCTTCCAGGTCGTCGGCCGGGGAGGCGAAGACCGGCGCCACGGGCAGGGTGGCAATGCCAACAGCTACGGCTGTACAGGCGATGAGTCGTTTCATAGTGTTGAATCTCCGGAATTTGGTTATTTGATTTTGGCCTCGGCGGAATCGGACGCGCCGGTGTTGTCGACCCATGAAATTTTCACGGCGTCGCCCTTGGCAGCCCCCTTGAACTTGAACGAGAGATAGGGGTTCTTGGAAACACCGCCACTCCAGTAAGAGGTCAGTACGGTCTTGCCCTTGGACTCGGCCTTCACTTCCTGAATGAACTTGGCAGGAATGAGCTTGCCGGTTTTCTTGTCCTTGCGCTGTCCGGTTTCCATCGGATGGCTGATCAGACATTTGACGGTGACAACGCCACCTGCTTCTTTTGCACGAATCTTGATTGATCCCATTGTGATAACTCCTCTTGCTTAGCCGCCGCAGCCGCCGATGGTGACTTTTACCTGCTTCTTGGCGGAATAGAGTTTTCCGCCAGCCTTGACCAGTGCAACGACGTTGCCGGTCTTGCCCATCTTGATGCGGGAAGCGATATAGGGCAGTGCGCCCTCGCCAAGCATGGTGCTGGAGATCAGGGGTAGTGGATTGGCCTCGGCGACCAGCGAGATGCTCTCGACGTCGGCCATGTCGGTAGAGATGGTGACGGGAACGACCGCGCCGTTCTCGGCGATATCGGGTGCCTTGATCTTGATATCGGCAGATTCGGTGGGTGCTGCGCCACCGCCGATGGCACTGATCGCGTCAGCAGCCTTCTTGCTCTCGAAAGCAGCCTTGGGCCATGCGGCCAGGACAGCGCTGGGGGTCAACAGGCCAGCGGATGCAGCGACACCCGCTGCGCCGGCAGCCAGGCTGCCTCTCAAAAATAGTCTGCGTTGCATGTGTTGGTAACTCCAAAATCCAGCTTTATATGGAGTGATCAGGAATACAAGTACCGTGCCAACACACAAAATACCTATATATCAGACACTTAAACAACACCCTAACTCTCCGAAGCTGTTGCGGATTGCAATCCGCAACCCAAAAAGATTGCAAGATGCAATACCATCCATCCGATGAGAAACACGATTCAGCAGAAAGCAGACACAAAAAAACCCACCTGATGCGGTGGGCTTTTTTGTGTCTGCTTTCAGACGTAATGACTCAGTTCGCGCCTGTCGATGTGTTACGCATCCGCTTGTATCCAACCATTGCCAGCAATGCCGACCCCAGCAGCCAAAGCGTGGTGGGGTAAAGGTTCCGCTCAGCTTTGCTTGCGGGTACAGCCGCCTGCTGGGGAGAAGCCGCTTCACGGTAGCTGGCTTCGACCAGTTCAACATTTGCGACATTCGCTGCTTGATCCATTGCCGCAACGGTTTGGTCAGCCGACTGACCTGCCTGTGAAATGACGCCCGCAGTGATCGCGAGCGAAAAGATAATCACGCTGATAAAAATCCGATCAAGTTTACCCATCTTAAGCCCAGCCCCATTTAGAGAATTTGTTTATTCGTTGTTATGGGAGTGATGTTAGTTGGGGCGGGGAAATCAGGACGTGACCCAGTTCTCAGTTTTCAGGGACTAAGTGTGGCAAATCCATGACAAGGTGAACGAGCGCGCATTTTTTGACGACGTGACGCGCATAGGCGCCAAAATCATGTGAGACAAAAGGTGTAGATCAGCGAATAAACGGCTGTTTTTCTTGCTTCGTACAGACGAGTTCAGGTGTCTCTTTGCTGGAGTTTGCGCCAAAGTGTCGACTTGTTGATTCCCAACGCCTGCGCCGTCTGTTCACGGTTGCCGTCGAAGCGGCGCAGCATCTTGTCGATGTAGCGTTGCTCCAGCGTTTTCAGATCAGGCAGATCGTGATCGATACTGTCGCGCGCAGCACAGGTTGCCGGGGCTGTATCGGTATTGTCGTCGTCGAACACCATGACAGCATCTTCGGCCAGCACCACATGGCGCTCGACCAGATTCTTCAGTTCGCGCACGTTGCCGGGCCAGGCATGCGCCTGCAAGCGGCGCATCGACGCCTCGTCGAAGCCGCGAACGTTTCGCTGATAACGAAGATTGAACTGATGGATGAAATGCTCGATCAGTAGCGCAATATCACCTTCGCGCTCGCGCAGGGGTGGCACCTCGATACGCACGACATTGAGCCGATGATAAAGATCCTCGCGGAACTCGCCGGCCTTGACCATGGCCGCCAGATCCCGGTTGGTGGCGGCGACGAAGCGCACATCGATATCGATCTGCTCAACCCCGCCAACCCGTGTCACTTTCTGCTCCTGCACGACGCGCAGCAACTTCGTTTGCATCGCATCGGAGATATTGCAGATCTCATCGAGGAACACGGTGCCGCCACGGGCGCTCTCCAAGCGACCGATGCGCTGCTTGTCGGCACCGGTGAATGCGCCCTTTTCGTGGCCGAACAGCTCGCTCTCCAGCAAGGTGTCGCTGACGGCGCCGCAGTCGATGACGACAAACGGCTTGTCCGCCCACGGGCTGAGCTGATGCAGATCACGCGCCACCAGCTCCTTGCCGGTACCCGATTCGCCCGTGACGATCACATTGCAGCGAATCTGTGCCAGTTTCAGTACCAGCTCACGCAATGCCTGAATCGGCGGCGATTGCCCCAGAATCGAGGAGGCTTCACGCTCCCGCGCCAGTTCCTGACGCAACGCCTGGTTCTCCTTGATCAGCGTCGATGCTTCCAGCACCAGCCTCAGCTGATGCAGCAGCTCCTCGGCTTCATAAGGCTTCTTGATAAAGTCGGCGGCACCCAGGCGCAGCGCATCGATGGCATTCTCGACGCTGGAATAGCCGGTGATGATAATCACCGGCACCTGCGGATCGACCGTCTTCAGTTCGGCCAGCAGCTCGATCCCGCTCATGCCAGGCATTTTCACATCGGTGATGACGGCATCGACTGGCTGCTCGCGAAACGCCGCCAACGCCTTGGCGGGATCACGAAACGTGGTGACATCGCAACCCGCATCGGCAGCGAAACGCTTGAACAACCGCCCCGCTACCGGATCATCATCGACAAAAAAGACCT
>CAZQXF010000037.1:0-11830 GCA_964596975.1 uncultured Thiotrichales bacterium
GGGCGGCCTGAAGGTGGCGAGGCGATGGGGGTGAGGGCGATGTTTGCGTTGTTGTTGGAACGGTATGGCTGATACAGCTCCGCAGAGTGAGCGCTGACCAAGTGCTCACCGATTCCACCAATGGTTGGCATGCTTGCTGCGCGCACCACCCTGCGCCGTTACCTGATTCAGCGAACACAAAAAAGGCCGTCGCGTGACGGCCTTTTTTCAGTCCAGAGCGTGGCAGCTTTAAGCTGGCTTTGAACCAACCTCTTTGTGCGCCATGTCAACTACGGTCATGGCCAGTTTCATGTAATCGTCGCGGTAGCCGTCGAGCTCGTGGCCTGACTCTGGCTTGAAGTAGTCCTTGGGATCGACGCCGTTGGCGTGCTCATACTCGATGAACTTCTTCTGCATTTCGATCATCTTCTGGATCATTTCTTTCTTGCTGCTCATGATTGCTACCTCAAGTAAGTGCAGTTAGTAGATGCTGCTGAGCCTGGACTGTAATGAGGCTCCCGGCTCAGCCAAAATCAATCGGCTATTTGTACCCTATGAGGGCGCAAAATACACCCCCCTATTGGTGATATGAGGAGGCCGCCTTGCCCCCTCTATGTGGGTGTCGCAAAGCCCATCCGGGGTTTTGCGGCACACGCAAAGGAAAAAGTGCAATTTTTCCTTCCCTCACAGATTCAACAACTTAGTCGTTGTTGAATCTGGCGGCACCTCCCTGTGCCGCGCGAGGGTGTCGTTTTGCGACACCCTCTCTATCGGTATAGCGCTGATGTCAGCGGTTCTTCTGTTCCTTGTTGACGGCCTCGATCCCCTTGTGCGGGATGAAAATGCCGCAGCCAAGCTTGCGACCGGGACCCAGCCCTTCTTTTTGCAGCTTCAACGAGGCGTCCTGATCCAGTTCCGCCAGCATCAGCATGCGGCTTGCCAAGGGGCCTGCTGCTGTTTCGATGACGTGTTTACGACCCGCCATCATCTTCTTCGGCTTGATGCCCTTTGCCATCAGTTGTTCGTAGACATGTTCGAGGTATTGGTTCTCGTCATCGACGTTGTCGCCTGCCATGTAACGCGAAAAGATGGTGGTCAGTTTGCTGAGTTTCTTGATGTTGCCCGGGCCGATGGTCATGGGATGGCCAGCGATATCCAGCGTCGCCCCCTCCAGCGCATTGGCATCATCGACCCGGCTGGCTGGCACGCGCAGGGTGAAGCGGGTCCGGCGCGAGAGTTGCAGCAGCCCACTTTGCTCATCACGCATCCACCCATTGCCCGCTTCGGCGATGTGGATGGTGTGAATGGCGACACGGTCTTCGTCGGCGATCCACGGTAATGCCTCATGCAGTGCGTCGCACAGTGGCTGGGCATGGTCGATCGGCAACGCCTTGCAGTTCAAGCGGTAGACAATATCGACAACATCGTCATCGGCTTCGACCGGTTCGTTGTCTTCGTCTTCTTCCCAGTACAGCATTAGCGGGCACTCGAAAAGGCGGTTTCAAGAACGACTTCCCAATCGTCCGGTGTATCGGAAAAGGGCGGTTTTACGTCCAGGCCAAAGTGAATCTCACCTTGACGGGCGCGCTCCTCGATCGCTTCTTTCAGTGTCTCGAAGCTATCGATGTCGTGTCTTTGCAGCAAAATTTCACTGATCCAGAGCATATTCAGGTTCTCTTGATGTAATCGAAGTATCTGGCGCGGTAGTAGAGGCGTTGCTTGCCGGGGCCGTTTTCAAAGCCTTTGCGGCAGTGCAGGGCGTTGTTACTGATGACGCCCTCGCCCGCTGCGAGCCGGTGCCAGATGACGCCATTTTCCTCCGATTCCAGCAGGTTTTGAAGAAACGTCAGCGCCGCGAGGGTTGTGGCATCGTCGCGCCAGCGGATGTTGCGCTTGCGCGCAGTGTAGCGCATGTGAATGCCCTTGCCGTCAGCGCGTGCAGAGAAGACGGGGCCGGTCATCCAGCCGTGGATCTCTTTGCCATCTTCGATGTTGGGAGGAATGGACATCGCTTCGGGATGGCTCAGTGCTTCGACCCAGCGGGGATTTTCGTCATGCAGACGCAGCCAAGCCAGCTCGGGATCCATCAGGCCATTCTCGCCCCCGCTGGCCGCGTCTTGTTCGCAGTGCAGGATGAAGGCGCCGATCTGCTGGTCTGGGGAATTGTAGTAACCATCCGTGTGCCAGTTCAACGGGCGATTGGTGTAGGGGATATAGCCCCGCTTGCGCTGGTTGTCGCCGCTGTCGCGCAGTGTCGAAATGCTGTCCGGGTCACTGCACAGATTGCTGTCGAGCCGACGCAGGCCGAAACGCTCACCAAAGTCGATCAGCCACTGCCGCGAGGCGGTAAACCCCTCCGGCAGCCGGTACAACGCAAAGCCGCATTGCGTCACTTGCCGCGCAATGGCGGCGATTTGCCCGGCCGAGGGGTTGGCGGGGTTATCGATTGGATGAACATCGCCTGCCGTGGCGGCTGCGGCGAGTTTGTCCTGCCGCCATTGTGGGTATTGGCTGGTCGATGCAAAGCGCATTGTCGTCATGGTCGGGATTCTGCGTGTCACCACGTCAATTGTAAAAAAGCCTTAAATTCCAAGGTGCTGCGAAGCCCTGGGAAATGACGGGGAATTTTCCCCTGTGATGAAGTTTGACTTGCGTCTCATTGAAGTATAAAAAGTCGGGAATCTGCGAAAAATTCTAATCAAATCAGAATATTAGCAGTTTCTTATTTATAAGCACAGTCCCTGAAGGAGGAACTTCTACAATGCACGGCAAATTACGTTTAACCTCGATCGCCGCAGGTGTGATCTACGCTTGTGCCATCTCGTCAGCCTATGCGACCAATGGCATGTTGATGGAGGGCTATGGCCCTGAATCTACCGCAATGGGCGGTACAGCAATGGCTTATGACAACGGTGCGGCTGCGATGGTTGGCAATCCGGCCACGCTCAGTATGCTCAAGGACGGTGCTTCCCGGGTTGATGTCAGCATGGGTTTCCTGCAACCCGACGTGAGTGCCACGGTGCCGACGCCAGGCGGTAATGTATCGGCTGATTCCAGTGGTGATCTTTACTTGATGCCGGCGGCTGGTTGGGTGACTCGCAGGGGCCAGGTCAGTTACGGCGTGGGCGTGTTTTCGCAAGGTGGCATGGGTACCGAGTATGACAAAACCTCGGTATTGCAGGGTGCACGCTCTGAAGTGGGTGTCGGCGCATTCTTGTTGCCAGCGTCGTTTGAAGTTAACAACCAATTGTCGATCGGTGGCACCTTGCAGTATGTCTGGGGTGGGATGGATTTGATCATGGGTATGCCGATGCTGGCGCCGGACGGATCGGTTCAGCCTGGTACTTTTTTCGATTTTATGCCGGGTTCGCCAAATGCCTTGGGTAGTGCAAGTGGTTCGCTCGTACAAGGTTTGGGTGGGGTCTTCGCAAGCCCAGCCAACCCTGGCGGTCTCGATCCAAACGGTAAGTCGGCGGTTTTCGATTTTTCCAACGACGATGACTTTTCCGGCAGAGCCAAGGGGGCTGGTTTTAGTGCTCGCCTTGGTTTTGTTTTCCAGGTTTCTCCTGATTTGTCGATTGGTGGTGCTTATCAGGCCAAGACCGCGATGGATGATTGGGATGGGAAGGGTACGCTGGCGATTGTCGACTCGCAGACTGGTGCGGTCGTCAACAACATGAAAATGCCGGGTACTTATACGGTCAAGGACTTCCAGTTCCCGTCGACATTGACGTTGGGCATGGCGTACAAGATGAACCAGTGGTTGTTCGCTGCTGATGTTACGCAGATCGACTGGTCCAGTGTGATGAAGGATTTCCAGCTCAACTTCAAGGTCGATTCGACTGTCCCTGGTTTTGGTGGTGCTGAAACGGATGTGGTGATGAAACAGAACTGGGATGATCAGACCGTGCTGAAGCTGGGTGCAGCGTATGCCGTTAATGATCAGCTTACCGTTCGTGGCGGCCTCAATCTCGCTAACAACCCGGTTCCGGACGAGTATCTCAATCCTTTGTTCCCGGCCATTATCGAAAACCATGTCACGATGGGCGCAACCTATAAGTTCAACGAAGCGCATTCGATTGCTGGATCCCTCGCAATCGCTCCTGAAGTCAAGCAGACCAACAGCCAGACTCAGGTGAAATCGACGCATGCTCAGACCAACATCCAGGTCATGTATTCGTTCCGTTATTAAGTCCACACCACGGGTCGCCCTGTTGAATGGGCGACCACTACCTGAAAAGAGAGGATGGAGGAATCCTTCATGTACAGAAAAACAGCATTGACCGTACTACTGCTTGGCGCGCCGGCTTTTGCTTCGGCGGCGTTCATGGACGAGGAGTGGGCCAAGAAAGCCTGTGATGGCTGGAACGCCAGCGAAACGCTGACTACCGAGCTTGGTGGCGACTGGATGGCCAACAATGGTGGCCGTGGCTACAAGCTGGTGCAGATGTATCGTAGCGAGTGCAGCCCGGATACGAAAATTCAGCTCACGATCGAGCCGAAGGATGGCAAGGCCATTTGTACCTACGGTGGCAAGCCGGATGGTAAGGCTTTCGATCCCAAGATGGATTACCTGATGCATGCCAAGGACAAGCATTGGACCTGCATCGGCGCCGGCAAGTTTGGCTGCGGTGCAATGGGGGCCATGGCCACTGGCAAGCTGAAGTTTACCGGACCAAAAATGGAAGCCATGAGCGTCATGGGGCCATTTGGTGCCTTCTTGCGTCTGACCGGCGAAATCGGTGGCGAAAAGGGCGAGTGCAAGTAGCAGGTATCGATCACTTTTTTTAGCTGGTTTGAATAGCGTATAGTGGGCCGTTTTCCGGCCCACTTTTCGTTTGAGCGTTGCCCATCATGTCTCGCAAACTGCCGTTGTCGATTCTGCTTTTCCTGCTCGCGTCGCCGGTTTTCGCCGGCATGTTTCAGATTCGTGACCAGAACCCGCTGGTGCTTCCCTATGGGCTACCGATGAAAGCCTACGCTGAGTTGCCGGACAACGGCCAATGGCGAGGCTTCATCTCTTATTCTCGCAGCCGCACCACGCTGCAGCAGGGCGATCCGCTGGGGGCTGAATATCTGGTGGTCAAGGGTGAGACTGCGCGGACGGATTTGATGCTGTTTCGTGGGCTGGAGCGGAACTGGGCGCTGGGCTTGCATGTACCGCTGATCTCTCATGAAGATCAAGGCTTGGGTGGCATTCTCGGTGGCAGTAGCAGCGACTTTGAGGGTGCCGATGGTAACCCTGTTGGCAGCGATTTGGCGTTTCTCTATCGCCGTGACGGCGAAGACCTGCTGAGTTTCTCGGACGGGGTTTCCGGTATTGGAGATATTTCCTGTCTACTGGGCTATCAGTGGCAGCGTGATGGTGCTGATCGTCTGGCACTGTATCTGCAGTTCAAGTTTCCCACGGGTGATTCGGACAAGCTGCTGGGCAGCGGTTCGATAGACTATGCCAACTGGTTCACCGCTTCGACGCGCCTGACCGATCGTTGGCTGATCAATGGGGATTTCGGGTTTTCAATGCTTGGCAATGGTGAGATTCTGCCGGATCAGCAGCGGAATTTTATTTTGTTCGGTGGGCTTGGGGCCGAATGGGTCTGGCGACCCAAAGTGCGTTTCAAGTTACAGATGGACCATCACGGCAGCATGTTCAGGAAAACGAATATTCAGTTTTTCGACAAGGTGTTGATGCTGTCTGGTGGCATGTCGTTGCGATTGCACAAGAACTACTATGCCGATTTTGCCATTGTCGATGACTTTTTTCGTGGGCGCTCTCCTGATGTCACCATCCATTTTGCGCTCCGCTACCATCCTGGCGGGGATTTTCACTAAGGAATTTGCAAGTTTATGACAATCACTATCGGCTATATCGGTCTTGGCATCATGGGACGGCCGATGGCCTTGAATCTGTTGCAGGCGGGTTACTCGTTGCGTGTTTGGGCGCGGCGTGCCGAGTCGCTCGATCCGTTGCTGCGGGCAGGGGCCAAGGCTTGTGACTCGGTTGCCGAACTGGCGCGCGAAACCGATATCGTGTTCCTCAACGTTTCGGATACCCGTGATGTCGAGGCGTTGGTGTTGGGGGAGGGTGGCCTGGGTCAGCACTTGCACCCCGGCAGTATCGTCGTCGATCACAGCACCATCGATCCAGCGGCTGCCCGGCATATCAACGCCCGGCTTGCGGAAAGGGAAGTCGGCATGCTCGATGCCCCGGTCTCCGGTGGCGAGACAGGTGCGATCGCTGGCACGTTGTCGATCATGGTTGGCGGTGAAACGCCGGTATTTGAACGGGTTGTTCGTTTGTTGCAGGTCGTTGGTGACAATATCGTGCATGTTGGCGGGCCGGGAGCGGGGCAGTTATGCAAAGCCTGCAACCAGATTGTCGTTGCGCAAACAATCGCTGCCGTGGCTGAAGCGTTTGTATTGTGTGAGGCCAATGGGGTCGATGCTGCGAAGGTCCGTGAAGCATTGCTGGGTGGCTTTGCGTCATCCCGGATTCTCGAGGTACACGGCCAGCGTATGCTGGAGCATGACTACCAGCCGGGCTTCAAGGCGTTGTTGCATCAGAAAGATCTCGGCATCGCGTTGAGTGCGGCCGCAGAGGCTGGTGTGGCGTTGCCCGGCGCGGCACAAGCCGCGCAGTGGATCAATGCTCTGGTTGGCACAGGGGGAGGGGAACTGGATTCATCGGCCATGGCGGATGTGCTGCGTCGGCTGAATGGGATGGCGGGCGAGTAACCGCATCATACGAAACAGGTCTGCGTTTTTTTGAGGCGTGGCCTCCATCACACAGGGAATGGAGACAGAACGGAGAAAGGGGCTATAATGCCGAGTCCGGCGTCGCCCCGATCGTCGAATCTAAGGTTATTTTCTGCATGGTATCTGAAACAGACAAGCCTCCCGTTGAAGCCGAGAAGGATCTGGATATCGAGGTGACCGAAGCCGGAGTGGATGCGAAAGCCGATATTTCTGGCACAGCGGCGGAAGAGGCTAGGGATGACAGCCTGGATAGCACGGATCTGGCCGCAGCTGATGCGTCGTCCGACGAGACATCGGATGATGAGCGGACGGAGGAAGATGCCGCGGCGCTGGAGCATGCTGAAGAGTACAACGAGATCGTCGGTGCCACCACGCGAACTGTCCACGAGGACATCACCCGTTTCCTCGATACCTTCGAACGCAGCGCACGGCGTTGGGAAATGGTGGTCTATCCGGCCATGTTTGCGTTCATTATTCTCGCCGGTTATGGCTTCTTCCTGATCTATAGCCTGACCAACAACATGAACACCATCGCATCGGGTTTCGATCCGCGTATGGAACAACACATGGAATCACTGTCCAGCAACATGAACGCGATGACGGAGAACATCGCGATGATGACCGACGAGGTGCATAGCATGTCGAAGGAAATCAAGACGATATCCGGGCAGATGGTCTATCTCTCGTCCATGCAGCCGATTGCAGACCGGATGGCGCAAATGGAGTATTCGATTGAGCGGATGTCTGGCAATCTCGAATTGATGCGTCACAATATGCACGACATCTCCAAACCGATGTCACGCATCAATGATTTCATGCCCTGGTAGCAGCAGGATGCGAGCGCTTTTGGATTGCGCCAGTGGTTGTCAATAGCCGCTGAACCACCCGCGTCGGTTTGCAGTTTCTGCATGGCACGCCAATGATTCCCCGAAACTGAGCAGTTTATCGACTGTACGGCGCACGAATGTGCGCTTGCTCTGCTACTGCATGTTCGTCACGAGACCCGATAATGAATCCGGGATAGAATGACCGCCATTCTTCTTTCTGTTACAGGGATCCATCAGAAACATGACTCACCAACCGATGAAAAACCCACCAACACCATCACCTCGCAAGTTGCCCTGCCTCGGCATGGATGTACAGTCGCTCAGTGATTCCTATCGTCACTATTATCACTACACGCTCGGACGGGACGGTGGTGAGGGCTTCGTGCACTACGGTTTTGCGGCACTGGCGATGGCCGTGCGCGATCGTCTGATGGAGCGCTGGAAGGCGACTGACAGGGCGGCAAACGAAATGGATGCCACCCGGACCTATTACCTGTCGATGGAGTTCCTGATGGGGCGCGCGCTGAACAATGCCATGCTCAATCTCGAAATTCATGAAGAGGTCAAGGCTGCGCTGACCGAACTGGGTGTCGAGTTGGAAGAAATCGAAGAGGGAGAGAGTGATGCCGGTCTGGGCAATGGTGGCCTGGGACGGCTTGCGGCCTGTTTTCTCGACAGCTGTGCCACCTTGCAGCTGCCGGTCACCGGTTATGGTTTGCGCTACGAATATGGCATGTTCCGGCAGGTGATCAAGGACGGCTATCAGCTGGAAGAGCCTGATCACTGGTTGCGAAATGGTAATCCATGGGAGTTGGAGCGGCCGGAATTCACCTGCACAGTCAAATTCGGCGGGCGCACCGAATATTACGTGCAGGACGGCGGTGGGCTGGGCGCGCACTGGGTTGATACGCACGATGTGCTCGCCGTGCCCTACGATATTCCGATTCCCGGTTACAACAACGGCACCGTCAACACCCTGCGGTTGTGGAAGGCTGAGGCGACTGACGAGTTCGATCTCGATGAATTCAATGCTGGCTTCTACCCGGAATCGGTGGCACAGAAGAACCAGGCTGAAAACATCACGATGGTGCTCTACCCCAATGACAGCAGCGAAAATGGCAAGGAGCTGCGGTTACGCCAGCAGTATTTTCTCGCTTCTGCATCAATGCAGGATGTGATTAGACACTGGGTCAATCATCACGGCAGCGAAGCCTGGGACAGTTTTGCCGCCAAGAACCGCTTTCAGCTCAACGACACACATCCCAGCATCGCAGTTGCCGAGTTGATGCGGCTGCTGATGGATGAACAAGGGCTCGGCTGGGATGAAGCCTGGACGATTACCACCCATACCATGGCCTATACCAACCACACGCTGCTGCCGGAAGCGCTGGAACGCTGGTCGGTTGGGTTGTTCAAACAGCTGTTGCCGCGCTTGCTGGAGATCATCTATGAGATCAATGCGCGTTTCATGGCATTGGTCTCCTCACATTGGCCTGGTGATACCGAACGCATGCGGCGCATGTCGATCATTGAGGAAGGGCATGACCCGATGGTGCGCATGGCCTACCTCGCCATTGTCGGCAGCTTCTCGGTGAATGGCGTGGCTGCGCTGCATTCGAAACTGCTGGTGGAAGGGCTGTTCAAGGATTTTTACGAACTGTGGCCCGAGAAATTCAACAACAAGACCAATGGTGTCACCCAGCGTCGCTGGCTGGCTGCCTGCAATCCAGGTCTACGTGCGCTGATCAATGACACTATCGGTGATGAGTGGATTACCCATCTGGAAGCGCTGCACAAACTGGTGCCGTATGCCGATGATGCCGCTTTCCGCCAGCGCTGGCATGAAGTGAAACAGCAGAACAAGCAGCGCCTCGCGGATCTGGTGCTGAAAGAATGCGGCGTCGAGTTCGATATCGAGGCAATGTTCGACGTGCAAGTCAAACGTATGCATGAATACAAGCGCCAGTTGCTGAACGTCTTGCACGTCATTCACTTGTACAACCGCATCAAGCAGGGCGACACGGATAACTGGACACCGCGCTGTGTATTGATCGGTGGCAAGGCCGCACCAGGATATTACCAGGCAAAGCTGATCATCAAATTGATCAACAATGTGGCGCAGGTCATCAATGCCGATCCCGATACGCAGGGCAAGCTGCGTCTGGTTTTCTTTCCAGACTATCGTGTGACGGCAATGGAAACGATTTGCCCGGGTACCGATCTGTCAGAGCAGATCTCCACGGCAGGCAAGGAAGCTTCCGGTACTGGCAACATGAAGTTCATGATGAACGGGGCCATCACGATCGGCACCCTTGATGGTGCCAATATCGAAATTCGTGAGGAAGCGGGGGAAGACAATTTTTTCCTCTTTGGTCTCACGGCGGAGGAGGTCGAGTTGGTGCGCCAGGACTATCGTCCGGACGACATTATCGCTGCTGATGACGATTTCGCTGAAGTCATGCGGTTACTGGAAAGTGGATACTTCAATCAGTTCAATCCGGGGCAGTTCGACCCGATCATCCACTCCATCCGCAGCCCGCATGATCCGTGGCTGGTTGCCGCCGACTTCCGCAGCTTCATCGACGCGCAGCAGCGTGCAGCGACAGCCTATCAGGATCGTGATCACTGGGTACGCATGAGTATCATGAATGCCGCCAACAGCGGCAAGTTCTCGACCGATCGCACCATGCGCGAATACAACGAGGACATCTGGAGAATGGAAACGGTGCCGGTGCATCCGCCGGAGTAGCGATGCGGAGGGTGCAATGCGAATGGCCGGGTTATCGGCCATTCCGTTTAGCCGACTACTGAAAAAGAAAAAAGCCCCGAAGATCGGGGCTTTTTTCTTGGATTATGGTGCCCAGGAGAGGACTTGAACCTCCACGACCGTAAGGCCACTAGCACCTGAAGCTAGCGCGTCTACCAATTCCGCCACCTGGGCAATAGGTGAATGCTGCAAAAAGCAGGGCGCAAAGATACCTTTCCTGTACAATCCTGTCAATTGTTTCGCCGGTGCCCGGGATGCTAGTCTCAATGCCACCCGCCGAGAATGTATTGATATCTGTAAGTGTCTGACTTTTCTTGATATTCCTCTCGTTCTTCGGAGTGGGTTCGCAGTTCGGGTCAATATTGGTGAAATGCTTTGTATGGGCAATATTGGCTAACAAGCCGAATTTTGCCGCGAAATAACCGCCGGGCCGGGCGCCAGGCGAACCCATTGAACACAGGAATGCAACGAATGTCTAAACCGGTTGACCCGCACAGGGACCGTGAAAAAAAGAAATATCAGAACCCCATCGCCAGTCGCGAGCTGATTCTGGAAACGCTGGAGAAGTCGAAAGGGCCGCAGACGCGGGATCAGGTGGCGAAAAAGCTGGGCATCAGCGACGAGGATGGCTTGGAGGCATTGCGCCGGCGTCTGCGGGCGATGGTGCGCGATGGGCAGCTCGTCTGTAACCGCCGTGGGGAGTACATCCCGGTCGACGAAAGCACACTGGTGCGGGGGCGGGTGATCGCCCATCCCGATGGCTTTGGCTTCCTTGTTCCCGATGAGGGTGGTGAGGATCTGTTTCTTTCACCAAAAGTGATGCACAGCCTGCTACATGGCGATCGAGCAGTCTGCCGTATCGTCGGCGTTGACCGCCGCGGGCGCCGTGAGGGCGAGCTGGTGGAGGTGCTGGAGCGTGCGCACTCCGAAATCGTCGGTCGGCTGATCGAGGAAGCGGGCAATCACTACGTCGTGCCCGACAATAAGCGCATTCACCAGGATGTGTTCATTCCGCCCGAAAAGTTGGGTAAGGCCGATGTGGGCGAGATTGTGGTCGCGGCGATTACCGAGCAGCCCAACCGACACAGTCAGCCGATCGGCAAGATCGTCGAGGTGGTGGGCAACCACATGGCGCCGGGGATGGAGATCGACATTGCCATCCGTACCCATGAACTGCCGAACAAATGGTCAGACGGGGTGCTGACCGAGATCAAGGCCTTTACTGAAGAAGTACCAGAAGAGGCGAAACAGGGCCGGGAAGACCTGCGTGACGTGCCACTGGTGACCATCGACGGTGCCGATGCACGTGATTTCGATGATGCCGTTTTCTGCGAAAAGGTCGACAAAGGCTGGCGCCTGCTGGTGGCCATTGCTGATGTTTCTGCCTATGTCATGCCGGGCACGGCGCTGGACGATTCTGCCTATGAACGCGGCACGTCGGTCTATTTTCCTCAGCAGGTCATCCCGATGTTGCCTGAGGTGCTGTCGAACGGACTTTGCT
>CAZQXF010000037.1:11840-13988 GCA_964596975.1 uncultured Thiotrichales bacterium
GATCAATCCGGATGTCGACCGTCTCTGCATGGTCTGCGAAATGCAGATCGGTCCGCGTGGTGCGATCAAGAGCTATCGCTTTTTCGAAGGCTTGATGCGCTCCCATGCACGCCTCACCTACGACGAGGTCGCTGCGATTGTCGTCGACAAGGATGAAAGCCTGCGTCAAGAACGTAAGGCTGTGGTGCCACATCTGGAAGAATTGTATCGCCTGTACAAGGCGTTGCTGGGGGACCGCAACCGGCGCGGCGCCATCAACTTTGAAACCTCGGAAACCTACTTTGAGTTCGACGAGGCGCGCAAGATCAAGGACATCGTGCCACTGCAACGCAACGATGCCCACAAAATGATCGAGGAGTGCATGATTGCTGCTAACGTCTCGGCGGCGCGGTTCACCAAGAAGCACAAGATTCCAACACTGTATCGTGTCCACGACGGGCCGAAGAAAGAGAAGATCGAGGCATTGCGTGAGTTCCTGACGGAGTTCGGCCTGACGCTGGGCGGTGGCGACAAGCCGACACCTAAAGACTTCAGCATGGTGCTGAAGCAGATCGAGGGGCGGCCCGACCGGGAGCTGATTCAGACGGTCATGCTGCGCTCGATGTCGCAGGCAGTCTATTCTCCCGATGGTGAGACCGGCCACTTTGGTCTGGCGCGTGCCGATTATGCACACTTCACGTCACCGATCCGGCGTTATCCGGATCTGCTGCTGCATCGCGCCATCCGCCATCTGGTGCGTGGTGGCAAGGTGGCGCAGTTTACCTATAACCACGATGAGATGGTGATCAAGGGTGAACACTGTTCCATGTGCGAGCGCCGTGCCGACGAAGCCACCCGCGATGCCAGTGACTGGCTGAAATGCGAATACATGCTCGACAAGGTGGGCGAAACCTTCAGTGGTACGGTCAGCGCCGTCACCGGTTTTGGTCTGTTTATTGCGCTTGACGATATCTTCATCGAAGGGCTGTTGCATATCACCTCACTGACGCGCGACTACTACGAGTTCGATGCCGTCGGCCATCGTCTGATCGGCAAGAACTCCGGCAAAGTATTTCGCCTGGGCGATCGGGTGGATGTGATCGTGGCGCGGGTCAATCTCGACGAGAAAAAGATCGATTTCGAGCTGCCGCAAGCGCTGGAGCAGCCGGTGGAAAAGCCGCGCAAGAAAAAGCGCCCGGCCAAGAAAAAGCCGGCGACTGCCAGTCAGGATGAGCAGCAGCGAAAAGAGACAAAGTCCGACGGCAAAAAGAAACGCAGCGGCAAGAAATCGCGGCCGCGTGGCAAACGGGGTGGAAAATCCCGGGGCGCGAAGAAAGACAGCTGATGGCGCGTCGACCTGCTGTACCGACGGATGTCATTATCGGGTTACATGCTGTTGAATCGGCGCTGAAAAATGACCCACAACGCGTTACCGGTATCCACTATCGGGCAACGCGCAAGGATCGCCGTCTCGATGCAGTGTTGGCACTGGCCCGCAAGGCCGGGGTCAGGCTGATCGAAGCTGACGAGCGTGAACTGGCGCGTCTGGCCGGGCCGGGGCGACACCAAGGAATCGTCGCTGGCTATCGCAGCGCAAAACTTCCTGGTGAAAATGCACTGTTCGATCTGCTGGATCGCCTGAAACAACCGCCGCTGCTGCTGGTGCTCGATGGCATTACCGATCCTCACAACCTGGGCGCCTGTTTGCGCACTGCCGACGCGGTTGGTGTTCATGCCGTTGTCATTCCCAAGGACAATGCCGTCGGTCTGACGCCGGCCGCCCGCAAGGTTGCCAGTGGCGCAGCGGATACGGTGCCGCTGATACAAGTCACCAACCTGAGCCGTACGCTCGATAAGCTGAAAGAAGTCGGCATCTGGATTGCCGGCACCAGCGGTGATACCGAGAACTCGCTCTATCAGCAGGATCTGCGCGGGCCGCTGGCACTGGTGATGGGCGCGGAAGGCAAGGGCCTGCGACGGCTGACGCAGGCGCACTGCGATTTTCTGATCAAGATCCCGATGCTTGGACAGGTCGAAAGTCTGAACATTTCGGTCGCGGCGGGGGTTTGCCTGTATGAAATCTTCCGCCAGCGGCAGGCAGCCTTATAGATCCGGTAGCCGCGTAGGGTGGTGCGCGCGGCACGCGTGCCCACCATTGGTGAATTGGTG
>CAZQXF010000038.1:0-13961 GCA_964596975.1 uncultured Thiotrichales bacterium
TGCGATTCGTCCGGCATTGGTTAATGGCAAGCCCTCTCTTGAAGTTGATGAGCGTAAATGTATCTGTTGTGGTGCTTGTTTCCCTCCATGCCCTCCGATGCAGATCAACGACGCCGAGCACAGTAAGCTCGCAATCTGGGTTGGTGGTAACCACTCGAACGCTCGCGGCAAGCCGACGTTTCAAAAGTTGGTCGCGGCCGGTATCCCGAACAATCCTCCGCGTTGGCCTGAGGCGACTGCGATCGTTAAGCGTATCCTCAAGACCTATAAGGAAGATGCAAAAGATTGGGAGCGGATCAATGAATGGATCGAGCGGGTTGGTTGGCCTCGGTTCTTTGAGTTGACTGGTCTGCCTTTCACCAAATTCCATATCGACAACTGGCGTGGTGCACGCGCGAGCCTCAACTCTTCAGCGCATATCCGGTTCTAATTCGGATATAGGACTTTTATAAAGGAAGCCTTTATGAAATTTACAGTTCAAGTCAACGAAGGGCCCTATCAGCACCAAGCGTCTGATACGGCCCAGCAGTTCATCAGGGCGGCGCTGGAGAAGGGGCATGAGATCTATCGTGTGTTTTTTTATCACGACGGTGTGAATAATGGCACGCGCCTGACTGTTCCGCCGCAGGATGATCGCCATCTGCAAAAAGGTTGGACAGAGCTCGCTGAAAAGCATGGTCTTGATCTGGTTATCTGTATCGCTGCGGCTCAGCGCCGCGGCATTATGGATGCCGATGAGGCCAAGCGTCAGGGCCTGGATGCTGACAATATTGCGCCGGGATTTCGAATTTCCGGTCTTGGTCAGCTGATCGAGGGTGGAATTCAGTCGGATAGAACCATTGTATTTGGTGACTAGGGGGCGACATGTCTACAGTTAAAAAGTTTCTATTTCTCAATAGGAAAGCGCCTTACGGCACCATCTATGCGCTTGAGTCTCTCGAGGTCGTTTTGATTAGTGCGGCTTTTGAGCAGGACGTGAGCATGGCGTTTGTCGATGATGGGGTCTATCAGCTCCTGAAGGGTCAAAAAACCGATGGCATTGGCATGAAGAATTTCTCGCCAACCTATTCTGCTCTAGGCGACTACGATGTCACCAAGCTCTATGTCGAAAAAGAGTCTTTGGAAGAGCGCGGTCTTACCGTCGACGATCTGATGGATCTCAAATGGGAAGACGAGGATGACGATTGGGCTGAAAAAGACTCTATCGTTGTCGTTAGCGCGGCCGAACTTGCTGACATCATGGAGCAGCAAGAAGTTATTCTCAGCTTCTAAAGGGGAATTGAAAAATGGCAATACTGCATATTGTAAACAAGTCGCCTTATGAGCGGGATTCCCTGACCAGCTGTCTGCGTGACGCAAAATCTGGTTCTGGTCTGATTCTGATAGAAGACGGGGTTGTCGCCGCTGACAAGCGTGGCAAATTTGCCGGAGCGCTTGGTGATGCCAGTAATGGCATGAAAGTAAGCGTGCTCGGCCCGGATCTGGATGCCCGGGGGATATCACGTGACAACGTGGTCGATGGAATCGAGATCGTCGACTATGCTGGTTTTGTTGACCTGGTGGCGGAATTTGATTGTCCGCAGTCCTGGTTGTAATTTTTTTAGTTATTTAGTGGAGATTTAAAATGGCAGCTATCGAACTCAATGGCAAAAGCTACGAAGTTGATGAGGAAGGTTACCTGGCTGACCTCAATCAGTGGGACGAAGACATCGCAAAAGAGATGGCGAAATTGGACGGCGCAGAGTTGACCGATGCGCACTGGGAAGTTATTAACTTTCTGCGCGAATACTATGAGGAGTATCAGATTGCTCCGGCAGTTCGTGTTCTGACCAAGGCGATCGGTAAGAAACTTGGAAAAGACAAGGGCAACAGCAAGTACCTGTATGAGCTGTTCCCCTATGGTCCGGCCAAGCAAGCATGTAAGTATGCTGGTCTGCCCAAGCCTACTGGTTGCGTATAACCGCGCAGCTTTTTCCGGCGGGGCTCCAGTGCCCCGCCGTTGTAAATTCCTTTCCTCATGAGGAGAACGGGTAGATGTCGATCCTGACGGGCTTTTTTGCGGTGCTCTATTCTCTTGCCGGAATCGTGCTGTTTGGCGGGCTCGCGTATAGAACCTGGGTCTTTTTCAAGACGCCAGCGCCTTTGAAAATTCCCACGACACCTGCGCCTACGACGCGCACCGGCGTCGCTTTCCGCTTGGCGCGGGAAGTCACCATATTCGAAAGTCTGTTCAAGTCGAACAAGTGGCTATGGTTGTTTGGCTGGATGTTCCACTTTGGGCTGTTTCTGGTTCTCCTTCGGCATTTGCGTTACGTGACAGAGCCGGTATGGGGCTGGGTGGTTCTTATTCAGCCGTTTGGCAAGTATGCATCGATCCTCATGGTCGTCGGTTTGCTTGGCCTGTTGGCTCGTCGATTCCTTGTCGATCGCGTTAAATATATTTCGGCACCGTCAGATTTTTTGATGTTGCTTCTGCTGATAGGCATCGGTTTGAGCGGGATGATGATGTCTTTTGTCAGTACGCCAGACATCGTTCAGTTGAAGCGTTTTCTGCTAGGGGTGATGTATTTCTCGTGGGAAGAGTTTCCAGCGAGCTTTATTCTGGTTTTGCATATGCTCCTGGTAGCGCTGCTGATGTTGATATTCCCATTCAGTAAGCTACTGCATGCGCCCGGGGTTTTCTTTAGTCCTACCAGGAATCAGGTGGACAACCCGCGAGAGAAGAGGCATGTGGTTGGTTGGGCGTTGAAGCTCGAGTCTAGCGACAAACGCTAACCCATAAATATTGCGTCAACCGAGGATGTACTCGTGGCCGATTTTGAAGTACCTAGCATAAAAGAAGATATTATTGTTCCACACATCAACCCCGGTGTGATGGAGCAGTCAGGTCCGTTTGTTGCGAAACCAGACCACCAGGAAGCCCTCGGTTTTCCAGGTGAGTTGGTCGACAACTGGCAAGAAGCGGCTGTCGCAAAAATGGGCGACATGCTGAAGAAATATCGGTCGCTGAAGGTTTTTATGGATTCCTGCGTCAAATGCGGCGCATGTACCGATAAGTGTCACTACTTTATCGGGACGGCTGATCCGAAAAACATGCCGGTGGGCCGTCAGGATCTGTTCCGCAAAGTCTATCGACGCTATTTCACGTTGGCCGGGAAGTTTTTCCCGAAGCTGGTTGGGGCGACCGATTTTACAGAAGACGTCCTCGACGACTGGTATAACTATTTTCACCAATGCTCCGAATGCCGTCGTTGCTCGGTTTATTGTCCCTATGGCATCGATACTGCCGAAATAACCATGGCCGCCAGGGAGATTATGGCGAGCATTGGTAAGGGGATGAAATACAGCAACGAGATTATCGGTAAGGTTTATAAGATTGGAAACAATCTCGGACTACCCGAGCCGGCGCTGGCTGATACGCTCGAAGGTCTTGAGGAAGAGGTTGAGGACGATACCGGCGTCGCGGTTAAGTATCCGCTTGACCAGAAAGGTGCCGAGATCCTCCTTATAACGCCTTCTGCCGACTTTTTTGCCGAGCCTCACGTGGATGGTTTGATCGGGTACGGGAAGTTATTCCACGAGGCCGGTGTTAGCTGGACGTTGAGTTCGAAAGCATCTGAAGCGGCAAACTTCGGTTTGTTCATCGGCAGCTACGAGAATATGCGCCGGATATCGCTTCGTATCCGGGAAGCGGCTATCGAGCTGGGTGTCAAGCGACTCATTTTTGGTGAATGTGGTCACGCTTGGCGTGTTGCCTACAGCTTTCTCAATACGTTAGCGGGGCCTTTCGATTTTCTCGATCAGCGTTATCCGATTCCGCAACATATTCTGGAATTTACATTGGGTGAGCTGGAGAAGGGTTCGCTCAATATAGACAAGAGTCTGAACGATGACATGACGCTGACGTTCCATGATTCTTGTAACGTCGCAAGGGCCTCTCGAATCGGTTCGACACCGGGGAGCCAGTTCGAAACGCCGCGCGCGGTAATCAAGGCCGTTTGTAATAATTTCGTCGACATGCGTGCCGACACCATTAAAGAAGGTACCTTCTGTTGTGGTGGCGGTGGTGGTTTGTTGACCGACGATTTGATGGAGGTTCGGGTTAAAGGTGCGCTCCCTCGTATGACAGCCCTCAAGGACGTGGTAGAAAACGAAGGCGTGACCCACATGGCCGCAATCTGCGCCATCTGTAAAAGCCAATTCTCCAAGGTGCTGCCTTACTATGGCTTCGGTATGGATCAAATCGTCAGTGTGCATCAGCTGGTAAGCAACGCGCTTATCCTGAAAGGATCTGAACAAGAGAGTGAACAAGCAGAAGCCGAGGCGTAATTCGCGCATCGCTTCGACTTCCATTTCAACAGTTTAAATTAGAGCAAGAGAGGAACAGACTATGGCGACCTCCCAAGACGAAATGACAAAAAACCTGACGTTTCGGAAATTCCACGAAGGCGAGAATTCGTGGGACGATCTGACGGAAAAGATTTTTACAGCTGATGCCTCTCACAAGTGCCCTGTCTATGTGCATCGCACACCACCGTGTCAGGGTAGCTGCCCTTCAGGTCACGACATTCGTGGCTGGCTTGATATCGTTCGCGGTATTGAAAAACCTGCGCCGGACACGTCCTGGCAGGACTACGCGTTTCGTCGGGCTACCGAATCCAATCCATTTCCCGCAGTCATGGGGCGTGTTTGCCCTGCGCCATGTGAAGAGGGATGCAACCGAAATGACGTAGAAGAGTTCGTCGGCATCAACTCTGTTGAGCAGTTTATCGGGGACTATGCCTTCGATAACAATCTGAGCTACGGCGAGCCGGGCAAAGATACGGGCAAAAAGATTGCGGTTATTGGTGGCGGACCTGGTGGTATGGCGGCGGCGCACCAGTTGCGGATGCTAGGTCACGGCGTAACGCTGTTTGATGACAATCCTGAACTCGGCGGAATGATGCGTTATGGGATTCCAAACTATCGGATTCCGCGTGATCGCCTTGACGCTGAAATTAACCGGATCCTTGATCTCGGTGTGGAAACACGCCTCTCCACGAAGGTCGGTCGCGACGTTTCTATCGAGTCGGTCGAAAAGGAATACGATGCGATCATCTGGGCAGTTGGATGTCAGAAAGGTCGTGACCTTCCCGTAGAGGGTTGGAAGGAGACTCCGAATTGTGTAACGGCTGTTGATTTCCTTAAAGCGTATAACGAAGGACGCATGAAGGTCACTGGTAAAAAGGTCGTTTGTATTGGTGGTGGTGATACGTCCATCGACGTCGTATCGGTTACGCGCCGAATCGGTCACAACGCCGCCGCAGGTGAGCCTGAAAAGCTCTTGGTTGACACGAGCTTGGTCCATGATGATTCATTGGCCGAAAACGCTGAACCCGCAGACGCGACACTGACCTCCCTGTTCCCAGTCGAGCAGATGTTCGCGCAGCCACACGAGGTTAAAGACGCGCTCAATGAGGGTGTAGAGATCCTTGGTGGTGTAATGCCTGTCGGTCTCGTGATCGAAAACGGCCGTGCTGTCGGGCTCAAGATCGCCGATTGTGACATGGACGGTATGACGCCGATCAAAAAAGAAGGCACGGAACGCGTTATCGAGGCTGATTTGATTGTCTCAGCGATCGGTCAGGCGTCTGATATGGAAGGTGTGAGTGACTACGCGAATGATCACGGCTTTATGGATGTGGACCGTAACTTCCAGGTGAAGGGGCGTCCGGGGCATTTCGCAATTGGCGATATTCTCCGTCCACACCTCCTGACAACGGCCATTGGTCATGCATCGGTTGCCGTCGAGAGTATTGACCAGCTGTTGAAATCGGGCACGATGAAAAAGCGGCCCAAGGTCGACAAGCATCATTTCAACCTGTTGGAAAAACTGTCTGAGGCAGGCCTTGCTCCAAAAAGTTACGATCCGGACGAAGCCGGAGATCTGCGTGGCACTAGCCAGGCTGACTTTGCGGTTCATAACTTCGAGGATCGTGCTGAACACGAAATCATCAAGACTGACAAAATGTTCCTCGGGCATTTCCAGTTTACACCGCGTCATTTGCGGGAAGAGATTCCTGTCAGCGCGGATGATGTTCTCCATCACTTTACCGAACGGACAAAGGGGCTCAGTGAAGAGGAAGCAAAAGAGGAAGCTGATCGTTGCATGAGCTGCGGCCTCTGCTTTGAGTGTGACAACTGCGTCATTTTTTGCCCACAGGATGCGGTTTACCGTGTCAAAAAGACCGAGGCAACGACTGGTCGCTATGTTGCAACCGACTACTCCCGTTGTATCGGTTGTCACATCTGCTCCGATGTGTGCCCGACCGGTTATATCGACATGGCGATGGGTGAGTAAACACCGAGGCTGACTATGCGCTCTTTAACCCGCACATTGATAACCCTGGTGGTGGCAGCAGCAGTGCTGCCACTCGCCTCTCTGGCTGAGGTGCCATTCCCAGATATTCCCAAAGGGAAGGGTGATAAATGCGTCGCGCCGACCGACGTGATTCGGCAGACACACATGAATCTGCTGCTCCACAAGCGGGATCAGACGATGCACTTGGGTATTCGCACCAAGCAGTATAGTCTGCGTGAGTGTCTGAATTGTCACGTCCAGGCAAAGCCCGATGGCACATACCCGGATATCAATTCTAAAGAGCATTTTTGCAATGCTTGTCATAGTTATGCGGCGGTGAAGATCGACTGTTTTCAATGTCATCTACCTCGGCCCGACGACGCAAAGTAGACGTTAGCGTTAAGGTTTGTCAATCAGACAGGGTTCTTAAAGGTTATTAGATGAGCAGTAATAACGATATCAAGCGCTCTCGGCGTACGTTCCTGAAAGGGACGGCGGCGGCAGCGACGGGGCTTGCCCTCGCGCCGGGCGTTCGGTTGCTCGGCGTGGCTCAGGCCAAAGCTGATGACGAAGCGGTCACCAGTGCTGTGCGATGGGGGTTGTTGATCGACACGACCAAATGCTCTGACTGTGACGTTTGCGTCGAGGCATGCAATACGGAGAATGGCATCAAGGATCAGGGTGATCCCGAAACCACACCCCAGTGGATTCGTAAACTCATGGCGAAGGATAAAATGACTGGGCATGTCGTGACCCTGCCGATGATGTGCCAGCATTGTGAACACCCGCCGTGCGTCGATGTCTGTCCGACCGGTGCCTCGTTTCGCCGGGCAGATGGGATCGTTCTGGTCGATCGGCACATTTGCATCGGCTGCCGCTATTGCATGATGGCGTGCCCGTACAAAGCACGCTCTTTCGAACATATCAATGTGACGGATCAGGCGCCACATGCACCAAGAGGCAAAGGCACCGTCGAGTCATGCACCATGTGTGTGCACCGCGTCGACAAGGGGCGTGAGCCTGCCTGTGTCGAAGCTTGCAATTCTACCGGGCAAGGCGCAATGGTTTTTGGTGACCTCAAGGACTCGGGTAGTGCTATCTCAACAGAGCTTGCCAACCATGGTGGTAAGCAGATCCGTGCAGATCTTGGTTTGAATACCGGCGTTCGCTATCGGGGGATTTGATTGTTTCCCGGCGGCGGGTTGTCAACCACCTAAATATCAAGACGTAAATTATGGCTAAGACCAAAGTAAAATTCCTGGCAGTTGAAGGGCTACCCAAGGGTTATCTGGTTCTGTTGGGCTTGTTGGGGCTGTTGGCCCTGATTGGTGTCCTCTCGGCGCACCACATGGAAACCGAAGGCCATATCGTCACCGGGATGAATAACCAGATCGTCTGGGGGCTTCCGCATGTATTTGCGGTTTTCCTCATCGTGGCCGCTTCAGGTGCATTGAATATCGCTTCAATCTCGTCGGTCTTCAAACGGCCGATCTATAAACCATTGGCACGCCTGTCGGGCGTTGTTGCCATTGCGCTGCTGGTGGGTGGTTTAATGGTCCTCGTGCTGGATCTTGGACGGCCGGATCGGTTGCTCGTGACGATCACCCACGTCAATCCCAAGTCGATTTTTACCTGGAACATCGTCCTCTACTCCGGCTTTATTGGCGTTGTGGTTGTTTACTTGTGGATGATGATGGAACGCAAGATGAATCCGTACAGTAGGCCGGTTGGCATCGCTGCTTTCATCTGGCGTCTTGTGCTCACGACCGGTACGGGCAGTATTTTTGGCTTCCTCGTTGCGCGCCAGGGTTATGATGCAGCCATTTATGCGCCGATGTTTATCGTCATGTCGTTTGCCTATGGGCTTGCGTTGTTTATTCTGATTCTATTCGCGGCTTATAAATCCACCGGACGCGAACTCGGCGACAAGGTTGTCGATCGGTTGGCAAGTCTGCTCGCCATTTTCTCTGCTAGTGCCCTGTTTTTCGTCGCGGTTTACCATCTTACAAACCTCTACGCGACGGAACATCACGGCTGGGACGCTTTCGTGTTACTCGGTCGTCACGGGGGCGGTGTCTACGCGACAGTTTTTTGGCTGGTTCAGGTCATCCTTGGGTCACTGGTACCGATAGCGATGATCTTGTCAGGCTTTGCACGTCAGAATCGCAAGATGGTTGGTCTGGCGGCAGCGCTCGTTATCGTTGGTGGCTTTGGCCAGATGTACGTCACCATTATTGGGGGGCAGGCTTATCCGCTTGTATTGTTCCCCGGTGCTGAGGTTGCGAGTACATTTTTCGATGGGGTGGCTGGTTCCTATTCACCGAGCATTTGGGAGTTCCTTCTGGGCCTCGGTGGGTTTTCTCTTGCCTTGGCCATTGTTGCATTCGCGGTCAAGATACTGCCATTTCTTCCGGAATCGCTAGCGGATTCTGTGGTAGACCCGCATCACTCTGATTGAACGTCTTACCGTTCGGTGATTTCATGCAAGACGCCCTCTTCGTGAGGGCGTTTTTCGTTCGCTTGCTTCAGCTCAGGTATTCAACTCATCAGGCATCGCGTGTTGGTGTCGCAGCGAAGTTACAGCAGGAGACCTAACATGTCGGCACTCTATATCTCGGCTGCTCATAAGTCTTCGGGTAAAACGACGGTGATGCTCGGAATTTGCCGTGCGTTAAGCCGGCAGGGGATTGCAGTCAGGCCGTTTAAAAAAGGGCCAGACTATATCGATCCGGCCTGGTTGAAGCGGGCGGCGGGCCGGGCATGCTATAACCTCGATTTCTACACGTCTTCGCAAGCTGAAATAGCGTCGTTGTTCCAGCGGAAAAGTAGTGGCCTGGATCTGTCGCTCGTCGAGGGAAACAAGGGACTGTATGACGGCATGGATATTAATGGGACCGACAGTAATGCGGCATTGGCCAAGCTGCTGGGAACGCCCGTTGTTCTTGTCATCGATACCATGGGGATGACTCGTGGGATCGCTCCGCTGCTGATCGGCTACCGCGAGTTCGATCCAGCAGTTCAAATCGCCGGTGTCATCCTGAATCGAGTCGGTGGACCTCGTCATGAAGCCAAGCTTGTTGAGTCTGTTGCCCAATATACCGATATTCCCGTGATTGGGGCTGTACCACGTTTTCGTGATGAGATTATCGAAGAGCGTCACCTTGGCTTGATTCCAGCCCACGAGGATACGCAGTCCGATCGGACGCTAGAGCGCTTGGCAGATGTGGTAGCAGAAAACGTCAACCTCGATCAGCTGCTCACCATTGCAGCTTCCGCGAAAAACGATACCGGGGTTGCATTGGAACAGCCGGAATCCGAGCCGGTGGCCGCCACCCCGCTTCGTATTGGTGTGGCGCGTGATGAAGCTTTTGGCTTCTATTATGCCGATGATTTGGAGCGTTTCCGTGCCGCAGGCGCAGAAATTGTTTGGATCAACATGATTGAGGATGATCAGCTACCGCAACTCGATGGTTTGTTTATTGGCGGCGGTTTTCCTGAAACGGCCATGGACAAACTCTCCGCGAACAAAACAATGCGGCGAAGTGTTCGACTGGCCATTGAAGCCGGTCTGCCCTGTTATGCAGAATGTGGTGGATTGATGTATCTGGCCAAGTCCATTTCATGGCGGGGGAATCGGGCCGAGATGGTCGGTGTGATTCCTGGGTCGATTTCGATGTCCTCACGACCGCATGGCCGAGGTTATATACGCTTGCAAGAGACGGATTCGGCGCCTTGGCCGGGAGGCGAGCATGGCAAGGTGATAGCTGGTCATGAGTTTCACTATTCACAGCTCGAAGGTCTTCCTGCTGATACCCGATTTGCTTACGACGTGTTGCGTGGCGCTGGTATTCGCGAGGGAAAAGATGGCTTTGTCTACAAGAATCTGTTGGCAAGTTATGCGCACTTGCGAGATTCAGGCCAGAATCACTGGGTGCGGCGCTTTCTCGCCTTTGTCGAGGGCAACAGGCGGGTCAATGGCAAGACGGCGACGCGCTGAAGGGCGTTTATTTGACTGGGCCACTCGATAGCGTGTCAATGCCGACTTCGCGGCGCTTGATCCTGGACGCCAGCCATCCCACCGAGTGTGTGGCGGCGACACTAGCCCCGATGAATAATCCGGGGGAGTCCACACACTCACAAAAGGTTGTTTCGCAATAACGCGGCTGACACCTTACAATATCGTTTCCAACATCTCCTCAACAAGGGGTTTACAGCTATGATCAAGGTTACCGGGAGTGCCTACGAGCAAATCCTCGTCTCGGTCGAAAAGGGTGATGCAAAAGATCTGGGGTTGCGTGTTGCTGCACGGAAAGGGCCGGATGGAAGCTTTCAGTATCTTATGGGCTTTGATGAGATCAAGCCGGACGATATCGTCACGCAAGAAAAAGAAGTTCGTATCATTTACTCACCAGATATGCAGCCGCTCGTTGAAGGTATGACGATCGCGTTTGATGTTGTAGAAGAGGGGAGTGCCCCCACGTTCATCTTCTTGAACCCGAATGATCCGACATATGTCCCACCCTCGGAATAGCATCAGCTGATGAGCGAGTCATCGCAACCAGGGGATCGAATACGGGAGGCATTTGGTTTGCGTCCCCTTGAGTCCGATCGGAATGTTGACGGTCAGTCGTCAGCGCGATCGGAAAAGGCGCTGCTGAAAAATGGCGGCTGTGTATCGATGCTTGGGGTACTTTACGATGTGGCCGCGAGTATCAATGTTACCCACGATGTCAATGAAGTATTACTGCGATTTTTGCATACTTTGACCGACATCGTTGGCGCGCGTGCCGGCGCCGTCAGACTGGTCGGTGCCGATGGTGATCTCCACCTGGTTGCGAGTGTAGGCATGGATGATGACCTCGTCGATCGTGAGCGAATCATGCCTTCATTGGTCTGTGCCTGCGGCAATGTTGAAGACCCTGAAAAGGTGGTATTCCTCAAATCGATCTCGGGTTGCGCCAAGTCAATCGGGCGCGAATTTTTTGATGAGGCGTCCAGCAATATCAGTCTGATTGTTGTTCCACTAAGGCACCGTACCAACCATCTTGGCGTTTATAACCTCTATGTCGATGCAGCACTTTGTGCAGAGCTGGAGCAGTATGAAGAGCTCTTTACCAGCATCGGACGCTTCCTCGGTATGGCTATCGTCAAGGCCCGCCTCGATGAGGAGACCCATCGCCTTTCGCTGATGGAGGAACGTTCTCGCCTTGCCAATGAACTTCATGACTCACTGGCACAAACACTTGCCAGTGTGCGCTTCCAGGTACGCGTGCTCGATGAAACCTTGCACGAAGGCAATGAAGCTTTTCTGTGGCAGGTTTTGGAGAAAATCGAAAACAGCCTGGATGAAGCCAATGGCGAGTTACGTGAACTGATCGCCCACTTTCGCGCACCGTTGGACTCACAGGGGGTCATCTCGGGCGTAGAGCGTGCCGTTGCGAGGTTTCGCCGACGCAGCGACATTCAGATTTTTTTCCACAAGGACTGGCCCGAACGCAAGCTCCCGGCAGAATATGAGCTGCAAATCGTACGCATTGTGCAAGAGTCGCTCGCCAACATCGCCAAGCACAGTGAGGCCAAGACTGTGCGGGTTATGTTGCGTGGTAACAAGGATGGTGACTACCGCATTCTGATCGAGGATGATGGGGTCGGTCTGTCGCTGCAAGACGGCATGATTTCCAATCCGGGGGATCATATTGGCCTCAGCATCATGAAAGACCGGGCCAGGCGGATCGGCGGTGAGCTCACGATCGAAAGTGAGCCGGGGGAGGGGACTCGTGTCCTGCTCAGGTTCCATCTGCCTGTCGAAAAACTCCCTGTTGATATCAAGCCCTGAGGGCTGGCTGAATGAACAAAGCACTGCGCGTAATGATTCTTGATGACCACACGCTCTTTCGCGAGGGCTTGCAGGGCTTGCTCGAGCATCGTGGTATCAAGGTGATCGCCTCGATTGGTGATGGCAAGGAAGGTCTGCGCGTGGCCAAAGAGCTTGAGCCTGATGTCATTCTGCTGGACATGCGTATGCCTGAGCTCGATGGCCTGATGGTGCTGCGGCGTCTGCGCCAGAACGGCCAGAACATGCCGGTCGCCATTCTCACCACCAGCAGCAGCGAAAAAGATCTGGTCGACGCCTTACGTAATGGGGCACAGGGGTATCTCCTCAAGGACATGGAGCCGGATGATCTGGTTGTCGCCTTGCTCGATATCGTCGCAGGTAAGACGGTTGTCGCCCCGACGCTGACCTCGGTGTTGGCGAAAGTTGTGCAGGGCGAATCGGTCGAGCCTGAAGAGGCTAAGCCAATCAACAGTCTGACGCCACGAGAGACCGAAATACTCGGTTTGCTGGCCGAGGGACTGAGCAACAAACTCATTGCGCGGCAGCTAGGCATTTCGGATGGCACCGTCAAACTCCATGTCAAGGCGATCCTGCGCAAGCTCAATGTGCATTCCCGGGTCGAGGCGGCAGTGATTGCTGTCGAGCATGGCTTCCGCACCAGTTCAATGAATGCAGAGACTGACTGATTCGGCATTGCTCCCCCACAAATTTTTTCACTTTCCAAGCAGAAAGAACTGATCATGAAATACAGCGAACTCGTTGAGAAACTCAGTAAAGAAGTGCCCGAAATATTTCCCTGGGATTTGGAAGAGCGTTTTGAGACGGGCGATCGCCCCCTGATCGTCGATGTGCGCGAGCCGAATGAGTTTGAGTTCGCTAGGATCGATGGTTCCATCAACGTGCCCCGCGGGATTCTCGAACAGTCCTGCGAATGGGACTACGATGAAACCGTTCCTGAACTGGTCGAGGCCAGAGACAAGGAAGTCATCGTGGTTTGCCGATCCGGGCACCGCAGTGTGCTGGCGGCCTACAATATGAAATTGCTTGGCTATCAGAACGCGATTTCGTTGAAAACCGGCCTGAAAGGCTGGAACGACTTCGAGCAGCCTTTGGTCAATGCGGCGGGGGAGGTGGTCGATATTGACGAAGTCGATGCATTCTTCGCCACCAAATTGCGTGAAGATCAGATCGATCCTGCACGCAGACAATAAGCGGTTTGCGGTGGCCGAAACACTGCAATGTTTTCCACCGGTTGAGACACCACAGGCGAAAGTGCTGATCCTGGGTTCGATGCCGGGTGTCCGTTCTCTGGAGGCGGGCCAGTATTATGCGCATCCGCGCAACCTGTTCTGGCAGATCATCGAGCAACTACTGGATATTCCAGCAGCGGCGCCTTATTCGCAGCGGTGTCAGCTGTTGATGGCGCAAAATGTTGCGTTGTGGGACGTGATCGGGCGCTGTGAGCGTGCCGGGAGTCTCGACTCAGCGATCAGAAATGCAACGTTGCAGCCGAATGATTTCGCCCGCTTTTTTGCCGCGCACCGCCATCTGACACATGTCTTTTTCAATGGTGCGAAGGCCGAAGAAGTGTTTCAGCGGCGCGTATTGCCAGGTGTCAGTGATCTGCTGAATGAGGTGGCTTTCCAACGCCTTCCCTCGACCAGTCCGGCATATGCATCCCTCTCATTCGATGAGAAGTGCAGGGCATGGCGCGTCGTCGCCGCGGCAGTTAGCCGTTATGGGTAGTGCTTTCGCTCCGAGCGCCGCTTGCCGGCACGCTGGACG
>CAZQXF010000039.1:0-13927 GCA_964596975.1 uncultured Thiotrichales bacterium
CTACCGGAAGAGCGTCCGGCCAAATGTTGCTAAACTCCATGAACTCAAGAATGAACTCCGAAACTTGAGTTGCTAAAAACTAGCAACTTTGACACCAAAACTCTAACCCTATGCAAACGCTTTGTGATCCTGGCTCGACAGTTTTCGCCAGAACCGTGCCCGCCGTCGCTCCTCATTCCAGAAAATCAAGCAACCCGTCCTCTTCGGCATCATCCACCTCCGGGCGCAGCGCGACGATCTGCGGGGCATCCCAGCTGCCGGTGACGGTATAGTCCAGCGCCACCGAACGATCGACATCGACGCCCATCCCCTTGGCCAGCTTATCGAGAATAAAGACCACCACACCAGCCTGCGGCCCGGCGATCAGCCCAGCCGCGAGTGGCGCTGACGACGTCAGATTGGGCACGACCTGAAGGGCCAGGTCGTAGCTTCGCTGGATCAGATCTGTCTTGCCTTTCAGCTCAAAGCTGGCGACGGGCCCATAGATCAGCAGATCATCGGTTTCGAGCACACCCGATTCGATGTGCGCGGAACCCTGGAGCTTTTCGTAGAAAAAGCCATCCTTTTCCATGTCCTTGAAGTTGAGCGCAAGACGACGCGGCAGGTAATCAAGGCTCAACAAGCCGATCAGCCTGCCGAGCCCCGGCTCGACCTTGCGCAACCAGCCATCACGCAGATCCACCTTCAAATCGGCTTCAACGCTGGCCAGCGAATAGCGGGCCGGAGACCCCGGCCAGGAGAGTGTTCCCGACAATGTGCCGCTGCCACTGCCAAGGCTCTCGCCGAACTCGAAGGCCTTGAGTACCTTGCCCACATCCTTGCCCTTCGCGGTGAACCTGGCCGTCGTCTGCTCCGCGCTCGGCGACCAGTGCCAAAAGCCGCTGGCATCGACATCGAGATACTCGGTTGCCAACGCGAGCCGGCTGATCTCCATCCCCGTTTTCCGCGGCGCGGTATTGAGCAGAAAATCCCGAAACGCGAGGTTCCCCCAGCGCAACTGGGCGCTCTGCACTTCCAGCGGTGGCAGCACCCGGGGATCGAATTCAGCCTGGCCCTCATCATGGTCTTGGCCACGCTGTAGCACAAGGCGATCAAGGCGCGCCCGTACCGGTGCGCGACCCAGCGGCAAGGGGGCGACGACATTGCCAGCGACACGCTCCGCATCGAGCGCCAGCTGCCATTCGCTATCCAGCTTTTCAGCACGAAGCGACAGCTGCTCGAATGTTTGCGCCGCAAGCCGAAAGCGATCGACAGTGACATCGATATCATCGACCTTATCGAGCAGGTTATCCTCCGATTTCGGCTGATCCGCATAACGGTGAACAACGTCAGCCCAGCTTGCCACATCGACCTCGGGCCAGCGTCCCGTCACCTTGATGCCCTGCTGTGGCAAGCTGACAGACCCACCCTGCAATCCAACCGCCGCCCGCTTCACGGTAAAGCGGGGCTTTGTCTGCATTTCCGCCTCGACATCGAACAAGCCGGGGACGCTGGCCCGAAGCAGCGGCGGTGACGAAAAATGGTATTCGACCGCCAGCGCCCGCTGCGCGGCGGCTTCCTTGCGCAGTGGTGGCGGCAGATCGACCGTTATTCCAGACAACGTCGATGTAACCGCCAGCCAAGGCGCCGCTTTCGCCTCGCCCGGTCGCCGGCGTGGAATATGCAGCCCACCATGCCAGACGGCAACGCCGGAAGTAACCGGTTCGATAATCCGACGCTGTTGCGGCAGCAGATCGGCTGCAGCCCAGACTCCCTCCATATCGACCAGGACGGTTCCGTCATCAGCGGTCGATACCGTCGCTTCGACAGGCGCATTGCGAAAAACAGCGCTCAGCGAACGTGAAGAGAAATTGGCGTTGTCGAAATTCACCTGCCCCTTGAGTTCGGTCACTTTTACTTGCTGCTCAGGAATGGCCGCCTCGCAGCGCTGCAACGCAATAACACCCCGGCTGCGGGTGATTTTCTTGAGTTTTTTCGACAGCGTCAGCAGCAGGTCGAGATCGAGCGACACCGGTCCCGATGACGTCACGCGACTGAGCAATTCATCCAGGTTTTTTCCCAGCGGACTTTTCTGCACAAAGGCCAACGCCTGTGGCAGCGTGCCTTTTGCCTTCCCAGTGAGCTTGAGCCGAGCGCGAAACAGATCATCGATCAGCACATTGGCATCGGTGATCGTTGCGCCGAGTACTTTTCCACTGGAGACCGTTGCCGTCAGCTTGCTGTTATCGAACTGTACACGCCCGTTCAGCGATGACAGAGCAGGCCAACGTTCGTGATAGTCGAGCGAGGCATTGCGCACGTCGAGATCGACATGCATTGTCGCGATCCTTTTCTTGAACGCCGCCTTGCGCGCCGGCCCACCATAGCTGAAGCGGATATTTTCCGCCTGCCCGTCGGCAAACGCTCGGCGCAGCCATCGACCTGCCTTTTTCGGTACGACCCGATAAGGAATATAGTGCGACACGCGCGCCAGCGGCATCGACGGCACAATCATTTCCAGCGTTAGCGCCGGATACGCTTCACCTTTTCCCAACTGCAAGCTGCCACCACCGCGTGCAACAAAATCGGCATTCGCAAGAATCAGGTTTTCCATGGATACATCCCAGATATCATCCATTTTCTGCCAACTGATCTCGCCATGCAGGCTTTGCGCATCGAGAATTTCCGGGAATAAGCGTGGAAAATCCACTTCCAGCCCGGTGCTGTCGACACGCGCAACACCCCGCTCCGCTGTGGCGAGAACGTCACCGGAAACATGGCTGATGCCGGGAATACGGTCGAGCGTATCCCAACCCACTTCATCGAAGCTCGCCTTGAAAGCGAACTTCTCCAGGGACTCGAAGCTGCGCGGCAGGGAAAAGTCGATACCGCGCAGCTCCCCCACCGGGCGCAAAGTTTGCAACCATTCGAGCTGCTTGTCCGACAATCCGGGCATCAGTGTCGCAATCGTGCGGACACTTTCGATGTCGACATAATCGATCACACCAAAATAGGTGCTCACGTCCTCGTCCCAGGCCAGACTGAACCCTCCTTCCGGCCAATGCTTCTGTGGCGTGATGACGCGCAGCCGGTTCATGTCGAGGCGCCAGCTCTGAAAATCCCCCGACAAGCGCAGATCGGCCGCGAGTTCGTCGATAAACCCAAAACGCGCCGTAGAAGTTTCACCTGCCTTTGGCGTCGCCTCGACACGCACATCATGCAAGGCAATACTGCCCTGCACGTCAAACCCGGTATCACGAAAACTACTGCCCCACAGCTTGAGGTCGAGCGTGCCAGAACCCGCTCGCGACAGTACGCCCTGACGCAAATAAGGGACACCGGCCAGATTGATTTCCCTGCCTTGAATAAAATAGTGGCTGTTCCAGTCGCGCGGCGAGTCGAGCGGGCCTTCGGCAACGAGTTTGACTTCGAGGCTGTCGCCCACCGATTTGGGGGGCACAATATTCGCTTCCAGCGCCAGCGCATCCTGGCCGACATAGAGGTCGAGATCCGAGGTGATAAAACGGTATTGCCGATCACGCTGGCGATCGTCCCATTCGACCACAATATCCGCCAACTCCAGACGCATGCCATGAAAGCGTTCCAGCACGTTATCCAGCGACGGCCTTTTTTCCGCATTGCGCCCGGAAAAACCATAGGCAGATATTTTTCCATCCGTACTGCGAACGATTTTGAGATGGCTGCCGGAAAAACGCACCACATCCGCCTCCAGTCGGCGATGGAGCAGGGTTTTCCACGGGTTGAACCAGATACCCATTTCGGCAAAGTGTAAAATGGGTGTATCGGTTTCGGGATCGGAAATTTCCACATCGCGGAAAGTCAGCAGCGGCTTCAGTTTGAGGCCTTCCCAGCGGATATCGATGTGACCGATTTTAAGAGGGTGGCGAATAACCGTAGATATTTTTTCGGCAATCACATCGCGGTAGTCGTTGGCCAACGGCATCAGCAACGTCAGTAGCACCAGCAGCAGCCCCACCAGCACGGCCAGAGACACGAGCTGTTTCAGTCCATGCCAGCAGCCTCCCTTGAGTGCGACCTTCATCGGGGATCAGCCCCGCATATCAGAGCGGCACCACATCGAACTGATCCTGAATATACTGGCTTTCGACATGGTACTTGATGGGAATATCGATAAATTCCTGCAACTCGGCAAGGCTCGCCGACTCTTCGTCCAGCAAAAGATCGACAATTTCCTGCGAGCCGAGCACCAGCAGTTCGCGCGCATCATACTGGCGTGATTCACGCAGAATTTCGCGGAACAGGTCGTAGCAGGCCGATTCAGCCGTTTTCATATAACCCTTGCCCTTGCAGTAGGGGCAAGGTTCGCAAAGCACGTGCTCCAGGCTTTCGCGGGTACGCTTGCGCGTCATTTCGACCAACCCCAGCGGCGACACATCGCAAATCTGGCTGCGCGCATGATCTCGATCCATCGCCTTTTCCAGCGCACGCAACACCTGGCGCCGATGCTCAGGCTCGGCCATGTCGATAAAGTCGATAATGATAATGCCGCCGAGATTGCGCAGCCGGAGCTGACGCGCAATCGCCTGCGCCGCTTCAAGGTTGGTCTTGTAGATGGTCTCTTCCAGATTGCGCGAACCGACGAAACCACCGGTGTTGACGTCGATCGTGGTCATCGATTCTGTCTGGTCGAAGATCAGATAACCGCCGGATTTGAGCATCACCTTGCGCTCCAGCGCCTTGGCGATTTCATCCTCGATGTTGTATAGCTCAAAGATGGGGCGCTCGCCCGTGTAGAGTTCGACACGCCCCGCCATCTCCGGCACATAGGACTCGGCAAACTCCAGCAGTTCCTTGTGGGTGGATCGGGAATCGATCTGCACTTTCTCGCAGTCTTCACCAACCATGTCGCGCAGTGTGCGCTTGACCAGCGGCAGATCATGGTAGACGCAGGTGCCCGCTTTCGCCGACTTGTCTCGCTCGATGATCTTGGCCCAGACACGCTGCAGAAATGCCATGTCCTGATGCAGTTCTTCCGCGTTCACGCCCTCGGCTGCCGTGCGCAGGATGTAGCCCATACGGGAATCACCACGCTCTTCCAGCACCAGCTCACGCAAACGTTCGCGCTCCTCAGCGTCCTCGACGCGGGTCGATACGCCGATCGAATCGCTGTGGGGCATCAGCACCAGATAGCGCGACGGAATCGTCACCTGCGTCGTCAGCCGTGCGCCCTTGGTGCCAAGCGGGTCCTTCACCACCTGAACAAGCACGTGCTGACCTTCATGCAGCATGCTGGAAATCGACTGTGGCGTCTCAGAGGTAATGCCACTGGCGTTGGGCGGCGTTTTCGCAATCACATCGGAAACATGCAGGAACGCGGCCTTTTCAAGACCGATATCGACAAAAGCCGCCTCCATGCCGGGCAGTACGCGACACACCTTGCCCTTGAAGACGTTGCCCACCAGCCCTGACTTGCGGGTACGCTCGATCGCCACCTCCTGCAGTACGCCATTCTCGACGAAGGCGACACGCGTCTCCTGGGGGGTGACATTGATCAGGACTTCTGTGCTCATGAGGGGATGTATCCGCTGCCAGTGGGAAAGTGCCCCATTATAAAGAATAAGCGCTTACAAAACCCTGAACCCACACTCAGCGAGCAACGCGGCCGTTTCCTGCAATGGCAATCCCATAATGCCTGAATAGCTGCCTTCGATCGACGCAATGAAAACAGCGCCTAATCCCTGGATCGCGTAGCCCCCTGCCTTATCCACCGGCTCGCCGCTCTGCCAGTAGCGCTGGATCTCGGCATCGCTCAGCGGCCGGAACGTCACTGCTGAATCCGACAGCCGTGACGACAGCCGGTCACCTTGCCGCAATGCCACAGCCGATAGCACATGATGCGTCCGCCCGGACAAGCTGCGCAACATGGCGGCGGCATCCCGCTCCGACGCAGGCTTGCCGTAGATACTATCAATGACCACCACGGCGGTATCTGCGGCAATGATCAATGCATCATCAGCACCGGCGGGCTCGACTGCCTCGGCTTTCTCCCGGGCCATGCGCAGTACGTATTCCGATGGAGATTCTGCGGCAAGCACCGATTCATCAATATCAGCGGGCATGATCTCCGCTTCTATGCCAATCTGACGTAACAGTTCGACGCGGCGTGGCGAGCGCGAGGCAAGAATGATCGGTGAAGGCAAAGCCGAAAACTCCAGGCTAGATTACCTTGGAGAACTTCGCTTCTTCCCGCGCCTGCTGCAAATGGGCGTCGAAGGTCATGCAGACATTGCGTACCAGCATGCGTCCGCGCGGTAGTATGCAGATTTCCGCGTCGCCGATTTCGACCAGGCCATCGGCTTCCATTGGCGCGAGCGCTTTCAGCGCCGCTGAGAAGTAGCGCTTGAAGTCGATGCCGTAGCTGTCTTCAATCTCTTTCATGTCGAGCGCGAAGTTGCAGATCAGGCGGCTGATCACATCCCGCCGCAGAATGTCGTCATCACTCAAACGAATGCCCTTGATCACCGGCAAGTGGCCGGCGTCGATGGCGCGGTAGTACGATTCCAGGTCCTTGCTGTTCTGGCTGTAGACATCATGCACCTTCGAGATCGAACTGACGCCCATGGCCACCAGGTCACAGTCGCCGCGCGTGGTATAGCCCTGGAAGTTGCGGTGCAAATGACCTTCCTGTTGCGCGCGGACAAGCTCATCATCCGGCTTGGCGAAATGATCCATGCCGATATAGACGTAGCCTGCGTCGGTCAACTGCCGGATCGTGCGCTTGAGAATCTCCAGCTTATCGGCGCCTGACGGGAGTTCGGCTTCATTGATGCGACGTTGCGGCTTGAAGCGTTCGGGCAAGTGAGCGTAATTGAACACCGATAGCCGGTCGGGCGACAGCTCCAGCACCGCCTCGACGGTCTGCTCGAAGCTCTCCACCGTCTGCAACGGCAGGCCATAGATCAGGTCGAGATTGACGGATCGCGCACCGGCATCGTAACAGGCCTGGATGATCTCGCCGGTCATCTCGATCGGCTGAATGCGGTTGACCGCCCGCTGTACCACCGGATTGACATCCTGCACGCCGAGGCTAAAACGATTGAAGCCCAATGAGCGCAGGTGCCGTATGCTGTCAGCCGTCACCGAACGCGGATCGATCTCGATCGAGTAGTCGCCACCATCGTCGTCACGCAATTTGAAATAGCGCCGCGTCGATGCCATCAACCGGCTCATTTCATCGTGGTTCAGAAAGGTTGGCGTACCGCCGCCCCAGTGCAGTTGCTCAACCACCCGGTCATCGTCATACAACGCCGCCTGCATCTCGATTTCCCGTTCAAGACGGTCGAGATAGTCACCCACCATGGAATGATTCTTGGTCGCAATCTTGTTGCAGGCGCAGTAGAAACAGATGGTGTCGCAGAACGGGATATGAAAGTAGAGCGACAGCGGAACCGGCACCGGGGAGGCGTTGCTTCGCTGTGCCGCCTGGCGATAGTCCGCTTCGCCGAAGCTATCGGTAAAGGAGACCGCAGTCGGATACGACGTATAGCGCGGACCACTGGCATCGTAACGACGGATCAGTGCTTCATCGAAAATGGTATTGGTAAAATCGGTCTCGGACATGCGGGCACCAGCTCAGAAAAACAAGGAAGGGAGACTACCATCGTAACGTCGACAACACTGTTGACGTGGATCAATCGTGATGCTTGGCAGTGAGGAATATAACACCCGGCTGAGACCCTCACCAGCACGACCACGACGATCGTATTTTGCCCGGTGGTAGCAGTTACAGGCATAATTCAGCGCTTCAACCCAACTTCAGGAATCACCGTGTCCAGATCATCAGAACTCTTTCACCGCGCCGAAAAGGTCATTCCGGGAGGCGTCAACTCTCCTGTCCGCGCTTTCCGGGGCGTCGGCGGCGATCCCGTATTCATCGACAGAGCACAAGGCGCCTGGCTTTTCGACAGCGATGGCAAACGTTATATCGACTATGTTGGCTCCTGGGGACCCATGATTGCCGGACACGCTCATCCCGACATCATCGCTGCGGTAAAGCAGGCAGCCGACAACGGCCTCAGTTTCGGCGCACCGACGGCGCTGGAGATCGAGATGGCAGAACGCGTCTGCGCGCTGCTGCCATCGATCGAGATGGTACGCATGGTCAGCTCCGGCACCGAAGCCACCATGAGCGCAATCCGGCTGGCACGTGGCTTTACCGGGCGCGACAAGATCGTCAAGTTCGAAGGCTGCTACCACGGCCACGGCGACTCACTGCTGGTCAAGGCTGGATCAGGCGCACTGACCCTGGGCGTACCCAGCTCGCCCGGCATTCCCGCCGCACTGGCAGCACATACGATCACACTGGAATACAACAATATCGACGCGGTGCGGGAAGCATTCGCCGACATCGGCAGCGAGATCGCCTGCATTATCGTCGAACCAGTGGCGGGCAACATGAATTGCATTCCACCGGTCGACGGCTTCTTGCAAGGACTCCGCGAAGTCTGTGACGAACATGGCGCGGTATTGATCTTCGACGAAGTGATGACCGGCTTTCGCGTCGCGCTCGGCGGCGCACAGTCTGTCTACGACGTGACCCCGGATCTGACGACGCTGGGAAAAATCATCGGCGGCGGCATGCCGGTCGGCGCCTTCGGCGGCAAGCGCGAGATCATGGAATACATCGCACCCACCGGCCCGGTTTACCAGGCAGGCACCCTGTCGGGAAATCCGATCGCCATGACGGCTGGGCTAAAAACGCTGGAAATCATTTCAGCACCGGACTTCTACTCTACGCTGGAGCAGAAAACGACAACACTGGTTCAAGGGCTGCAAAAAAGAGCAGACGCCGCCGGCATTGCGTTCACCACCAGCCAGGTCGGCGCCATGTTCGGGCTGTTTTTCACCGACGCTAAGCAGGTCACGTCGTTTGCACAGGCCACCCAGTGCGATGTCGAGGCTTTCAAGCAGTTTTTCCATGCCATGCTCGATGAAGGCGTCTATCTTGCACCATCGGCCTACGAAGCAGGGTTTGTCTCCAGCGCCCATTCGGATGAGGATCTGGAAGCCACCCTGGTGGCGGCAGAGAAGGCGTTTGCTACGCTCAAGAACAGATAAAGGGAAATAGACATCGGCCTGTGCTCGGGCGAATGAATTCGCCCCTACAGCAATAAAAAAGCCCGACCAGTGTGACGACTGGCCGGGCTTTTTTCGAGCGAGATGCTTTTACATCAATGCATCGACATCGAGGTTTCTCAGGTAGTCGGCAAAACCGTCCTTGAGCTCTGGGTGTTTCAGTGCATATTCCACAGTTGCCACCAGATACCCCAGCTTGTCGCCACAATCGTAGCGTTTGCCTTCGAATTCATAGGCCAGCACACGCTCTTCAGTGAGCAGTTGTGCAATAGCATCGGTCAACTGGATTTCACCACCGGCGCCGCGTGGTGTTTTTGCCAGCTTGGAGAAAATATGGGGTGTCAGGATATAGCGGCCGACGACAGCAATATTCGAGGGCGCATCTTCAGGCGCCGGCTTTTCGACGATGCCGTTGACGTGCCACAGACGCTCCACGGATGCTTCAGCGGCGACCACACCGTATTTCTGCGTCTGATCTTCAGGGACACGCTCGCTGCCCAGCACGCTGCATCCATGATAGTTGTAGACCTCGACCATCTCACCAAGCCCGGTGGTTCCGTTTTTCGGCGCAATCATGTCATCCGCCAGAATGACCGCAAAAGGTTCGTCGCCAACGATTGGCTCCGCACAAAGCACCGCATGCCCTAGCCCCAGCGCTTCTGCCTGTCGCAGATAGACACAGGTGATACCCGGAGGAAGAATACTGCGCACCTCTTCGAGCAATTTGGTTTTTCCCCGCTCCTCCAGTTCACGTTCCAGCTCATAGGCCTTGTCGAAATGGTCCGGAATGGAGCGTTTGTTGCGCCCGGTAACAAAAATCAGCTCGGTGATACCGGCGGAGACCGCTTCTTCGGCCGCATACTGGATCAATGGCTTGTCGACGATCGGCAGCATTTCCTTCGGATTGGCCTTGGTGGCCGGAAGAAACCGGGTTCCCATTCCTGCTACGGGAAAGACCGCCTTGCGAATCTTGGCTGGCATAGTGAAACTTCCTTATTTTGGCACGTTGGTGAATTGACCGCTGAATCCTAACAAAGTTCCCTTGCACTACAGTGAGACAAGCACCTCGTTTATCACATCGCCGGGTGAGGCTGCCTGGGTGATCGGCCGACCAATGACCAGAAAATCGCTACCAGCGGTCATAGCCTCCGCCGGGGTCATTACGCGGCGCTGATCGTCGCTTCCCGACAAGCCTGCAGGACGGATACCCGGCGTCACCAGCAGAAAGTCACTCCCCAGTTCCTGGCGCAATGCTGCCGCCTCTCTTGCCGAACAGACGACCCCATCCGCCCCAGCGTCGCTGGCGAGACTGGCAAGATGCAGCACCTGCTGTTCGGGGGAGCGTGCAATACCCACTTCACCAAGGTCAGTGGCATCCATCGACGTCAGCACGGTGACGGCGATCAGATGAGGTCGATGTGCCGCCTGCTCAAGGGCTTCACGAGCCGCGACAATCATCCGGCGCCCACCACTGGCATGCACATTCAGCATCCATACGCCCAAGTCAGCGGCGACACGGCACACCGACGCAACGGTATTGGGGATATCATGGAATTTAAGGTCGAGAAAGACCTCAAAACCAAGCTTGTGTAACTCATCGATCAAGCCGGGGCCGGCGGCAACAAACAGCTCGAACCCCACCTTGACGCGACATTTGTCGGCAGGGATTCGACGGGCAAATTCCAACGCCGCTTCCTGGGTTGAAAAATCAAGGGCGACAATAATTGGTGATGGTTTCATTCGCTGTCCAGCCAGGAGTATTCGACAGGATTCTGGTGCGGTCTGACGGTGCCCCAGTGCTGACAGCCGGGGCATTGCCAGAAAATGAGGTTGGATTCGAAACCGCAGTGGGTGCAGTGGCAAGCCATATAAGTACCCAACCTTGAGGTGAGTGTTTTTTCCAGCGCGGCAAACGATGCGCTAATGTCACCGCTGGTATTCTCGCGCATCATTTCAAGATAGGCGAGCACGATATAGGGGGACACCTCCTTGCGCTCCATTTCCTTGTATAGCAGCTCATGCAGGCGCTGCTCATCCCCAAGGTCTTTGTACACCCGAACGAGAAAATAGCGCGCAGCCGCGTCCGTGTTGCAATCGGTGTTCTTGCGTACGAAAACTGGAAAATCGGCCAGCGTTCCCGCTTTGGTGAAGGTCTTGTACAGACGGTTCAGCACGACCGGCGAAAAATGGCGATCTTTTACCAACGCCTTGCGGAAACGCTTCACCGCCGCGTTGAAATTACCGCGGGAGGAAAGAATATCTCCTATCTGGATGTAAGCACGGATACAGTCCGGGTCGACCGCCAGCGCAGCCTTGGCCTCGCTTTCGGCCTGCTCGATCTTACCCGCCTTGACCTGCTCTTCCACCAGTTCACAGTGATAGTGGGCGATTCTGACATGCTGTGGCGAGTCACCGGCCTTCTGATGGCGAACAGCTGCATGAATTGCTTTGGCCCACTCCTTTTCGCGTTCGTAAACACTGGCCAGATAGCGCCAGGCATGTTCCTGATTGCGCCCCGTTTCGGCCAGTTTGAGAAAAATACTCTCGGCACGATCGAGTAGCCCGGCCTTGAGAAAGTCTATGCCAAGTTGCTGTAGCGCATTGGCTTTCTGTGCAGGGGAAAGGCTGGGCCGCGCAATGATATTCTGGTGAATCCGTATCGCCCGATCCACCTCGCCACGACGACGAAACAGGCTGCCCAGCACCAGATGCGTCTCGACCGTGTCCTCATCGACATCGACCAGATCGACCAGCAGATTGATGGCCTTGTCCGACTGTTCACTCAGCAGGTAGTTGAGCCCCTGGAGACAATGCTCACTGAAAGCGTTCTGCCCATCGCGCAGCGCTGCACGCCGTCTGCCGGAATAGCGGGCACTCAGCCAGCCCGACGCAGCAGCTACCGGCAGTAGCAACCACAACAGTGGTTCCATAGCCTCCACCTGTTTGTCAGTGAATACCGATCGACGTCGGCAGCAGCATTAAATTTCACCGGGTTCAGTCGTCCCCGAGCGGCTGCTTGCGCAAGTTGTTCAGCTCCTTTTCCGCCAGCGCCAACTGCTTGCGCAGCTTGCGCATATCGCGTCGGCGTCCCAGCGCCACCAGGCCGCCGGCAAACATGCCCAGCAGTACGCCGAAAAACATACTGGTAACCACGACCAGGGAAAATGGCAACGTAATCTGCTCGAAATGAAGATTGACGGTGACATCACCGGGATTCAGCGCAGTGAAGACAACGGCACTGATGGCCGCGAGCAGAATAAAGACAAAATAGATCAGCGCTTTCATAGAATAGCCCGGTAACTGGATAACACCAACTGACGCTGTCGCCCGGGTCGAGCGGCGATCATTCCTTGATGGGGATATGCGTAGAGTTCATGACGCGCTCACGCAGTTGCTTGCCAGGCTTGAAGTGCGGAACGTATTTACCGCTCAGCGTGACAGCATCACCCGTTTTCGGATTTCTTCCAACCCTCGGGGGGCGAAAATGCAACGAGAAGCTGCCAAACCCACGAATTTCGATACGCTCGCCAGAAGCCAGCGCAAGACTCATCTGTTCGAGCATGATTTTGACCGAGAGTTCGACATCCTTGGGAGCAAGATGAGGCTGTTTTGCCGTAAGTCGCTCAATAAGATCGGATTTCGTCATCTTGGTCTCACACCTACCCGTTTACATTATTGTGTCGTAAAACCGGGCCCGGTCTGAAACCGGACCCGACATGCAGTGATCACACCATCGCTACTGGTCGGAGCTTCCTTCCATGCGCGATTTGAGATCCTTGAGCGCCTCATGCATTGGATTGGCAGCCACACTCTGGTTGCTGTACTCCTGCATGGCCTCGGCCTCTTCATCACTGTCCTTGGCTTTGATCGACAGCGAAACGACACGCGACTTACGATCCAGCCCCATGAATTTCGCTTCCACTTCATCACCAACCTTCAGCACGGTAGAGGCATCCTCAACGCGATCGCGTGACAGCTCGGAGGCACGCAACACGCCTTCGATACCTTCACCCAGATCAACGATGGCTGCTTTCGCATCCACCTGCTTGACGACACCCTTGACGATGCTGCCCTTGGAGTGCGCTGCCATGTACTGCGAGAACGGGTCTTGATCCAGCTGCTTGATGCCCAGCGAGATACGCTCACGTTCAGGATCGACTGCCAGTACGACGGCTTCGATCTCGTCGCCCTTCTTGTAGTTGCGGACGGCCTCTTCGCCTGGAATATTCCATGAAATATCAGACAAATGCACCAGCCCGTCAATACCACCGTCGAGACCGACAAAAATACCAAAGTCGGTAATCGACTTGATACTACCCTGAACCCGATCACCTTTGGAGTGATTGGCAGCAAACTCGTCCCATGGGTTCGGCTTGCACTGCTTCATGCCCAGCGAGATACGGCGGCGCTCCTCGTCGATCTCGAGAATCATCACCTCGACCTCTTCGCCAAGATGGACAACCTTTTGCGGGTTGACGTTCTTGTTGGTCCAGTCCATTTCGGACACGTGTACCAAGCCCTCGACACCATCCTCGATTTCGACGAAACAGCCGTAATCGGTGATATTGGTGACCTTGCCGAACAGACGAGTGCCTTCCGGATAACGGCGCGTGATATCCTTCCACGGATCGTCACCAAGCTGTTTCAGGCCAAGGGAGACACGGTTGCGCTCGCGATCGAAACGCAGCACCTTGACTTCGATTTCCTGACCGATCTCAACCACTTCGGAAGGATGCTTGACGCGCTTCCACGCCATGTCGGTGATGTGCAGCAGGCCGTCGATGCCGCCGAGGTCCACGAACGCGCCGTAGTCGGTGAGGTTCTTGACCGT
>CAZQXF010000040.1:0-13884 GCA_964596975.1 uncultured Thiotrichales bacterium
GTATCCAGGCGGGAGACGAGTTGCGCTTGCCGCCAGTGCGGCTGCCGGCCGCTGCCGATACTGAGCTGCGCATCGGCGGCCGTGATTTGCAGGCGGTCGCATCCGCGATGTTGTATGAGGACGACGATCTGTTGGTGATCAACAAGCCGGCCGGCCTGGCGGTGCATTCCGGTTCAGGCGTTGACTACGGTGTGATCGACGTCCTGCGCAAGCTGCGCCCGGAGGCGCAGTTTCTTGAGCTGGTGCATCGGCTCGATCGCAGCACCAGTGGTTGCCTGCTGCTGGCGCGAAACCGCCAGACCCTGCTTGCGCTGCATGAGCTGTGGCGCAGTGGTGGCGTGTCCAAGCGTTACCTGGCGCTGGTTGCCGGGCAGTGGCAGGAGGGTCGGCGGCAGGTCGATCTGCCGCTTGAGCGTAGCGGACAGCAAGGGCAGATACGGCAGACACGGGTCAGTGACGAGGGCAAACGGGCTTTGTCCCATTTCGAACCACTGACCGTGTTCGATGATGCCACATTGATGGCGGTGACGATCGATACTGGTCGAACTCACCAGATTCGGGTTCATGCGGCGGAACTCGGCTACCCGCTGCTGGGTGATGACCGCTATGGTGATTTTCGGCTCAATCGGGAGTGGAAGAAGCGTGGTTTGAAGCGCCTGTTCCTGCATGCGCACAAGCTCGAATTTCGCTTGTCGCCGGGGGCGCCACTGCACCGTTTTGAGGCGCCGCTGGGTGATGATCTCAATCGAGTGCTGGAGTCTTTGCATGGCTGAGCGGCGTTTTGAACTACTGGTCTTCGACTGGGATGGCACGCTGATGGATTCCGCAGCGCATATCGTCGAATGCCTGGAACATGCCATGCAAGCCGTTGGTCTGGAGCCGCGGCCGGCAGATGAGCTACGGCAGGTCATCGGGCTTGGCCTGGAGCAGGCAATCGCCGGCATTATGCCCGCAGCATCCGCAGCCGTGATCGAGCGTGGCGTCGAGGCGTTCCGCGAGCGCTTTCTCGCACCGCAACCGACGCCCAGTGAACTGTTTCCGGGTGTTGAGGCGGTGCTCGATGAGCTAGTCGCCCAGGGGTATCAGATGGCCATCGCAACCGGCAAATCGCGCCGGGGGCTGAACAAGGTGCTGGCAGAAACCGGGCTGGAGAGCTATTTCCCGGTATCGCGCTGTGCCGATGAAACCTTTTCCAAGCCGCATCCGCAAATGCTCGAAGAAATACTCACCGACCTCGATACGCCGCCCGAGCGCGCCCTGGTGATCGGTGACACAGAGTTTGACCTTTTGATGGCAGCCAATGCCGGCGCCGCGGCAGTTGGCGTCAGCTATGGCGTTCACGATGAAACGCGGCTGCGGCAAGCACAACCACTGACGATTCTGCACCAGCTTACCGAGCTGCCCGTGTGGCTAAACGGTGGTGATTGAGCGATAATCGGCGGCTTGTGAGCCTGCTGGTGACGGCTACTGCCAGCATATGTCCTGAGAGGTCCTGTCGTAGTGAGCAAAAAGCCCAACAACCCCGCGTCTAAGAAAACTGGCAATGGCACAAAGGTTGCCGGCAGTGAAGCCGTGTCCAGCGTCGATGCGGCGTCAGACACCTCGGCAGCGGTAACTGACGGTACAAAGAAGGGCGCGAGTCGGCTACTGATTGCTGTGGTATTGCTCGCAGCGGTTGCCTTCTTCCTGTTTCTGCTCGTCAATGTCAACAACGCGACCAAGGCTGAAAACCCACTGCCGGCGGTGATGAGTTATGCCTCTCCCGGAGATCATGCCCGTGCTGAAATCGCCGGCTTGCTGGCGCGTGGTCAGCAGGCCATCGATCTTGACAATCTCTATACGAAGGCCGAGCAATTTCGTGCTGACGGTGCGATGGCAGATGCCTACATCCTCTACTTCTATGCGGCCCGTGATGGTCATGGTCCATCCGCGTTTCGGCTCGGGATGATGTCTGACCCGGCTTACCATGATGCCTACCGCGATGTGATGGCCGAGCCTGACCTGTTTCAGTCCCTGAAATGGTATCGAGTGGCCAAGGCAGCCGGGGTCGAGGAAGCCAATGCAGCGCTCGACAAACTTGCAACCCTGATAAGGCAGCGTGCAGCCGACGGTGACGCCCAGGCCCGGCGACTGCTGCTGGAGATCGAATAATGTTCACAAGGCTCAAGACCCAACTGCTGCTGATTGGTGTTCTGTCAGCATGGCTCGTGCTTCCGGTCGTGGCGGCAGGCGATAAGCCGTTGCTGATGGAAGGCAAACAGACACTGTATCAACGGGTGTTGGTGAAGCCGGGGGCCAAGCTTGCGACGGAGCCGGGTGGGCAGGGCGAGCGCGAAACCGTGCCGTTCACTGTCTACTATGTCTATGCGCGCAAATCGGTGGATGGCAAACCCTGGGTCAAGCTGGGGGCAGACAGGTTTGGTGGCACCGATGGCTGGGCCCGTGGCGATGCGCTGATTCCCTGGAATCAGACGCTGACAGTTTCCTTTCGCGATCCAGCCAAGGGCAATCGCGTGCTCTTGTTCAAGGACAAGCAAAGCCTCAAGTCGCTGGTCGAAAGCGGCAGCGCCGACAACTATCGGCAAACATATTTGCAGGCGATTGATGGCAAGCTGCCGGAAGACTCACCGGTGGTCGCCATTCAGCCACCTCAGGCGATCGATATCACCGAGGACTTTTACCTCGTCCCGATCATCGACCATGAAGACATCTATCTTGGCAGTGAAGCGGCGACGATGCTGGAGGTGACGGCCGTGCCACTGGCCTCCGCCGCAGCGGAATCCGAGCAGCCAGCGGCCGAGGACAACACTGCGGTCAAAGAGGATGTCGCAGCTGAGGATGCAGACGCCAAGGCAGCGGCACGCGCACAGGCGCGGCAGCAGGCCATCGACAAGGCGTTGCGCGAATACAAGAGTGGTCTGGTGTTCGTCATCGACTCCACCCATTCGATGCAACCCTATATCGAGCGTACGCGTGAAGCGGTTCGCGCCATCTATGAGCGCCTGGAAAAAGCGGGAGTCACTTCAGGCATGAGTTTCGGCGTTGTTGCCTATCGCGATGATCCCGGTGCCGTCGAGGGGCTGGAATACCGCATCAAGACGATCGCGGATCTGCAGCAGGGGCAGAATGCCGATACTTTCCTGGCGGCGATGGACAAACTCAAGGCGGCAGAGGTGTCCAGTCAGGATTTTATCGAGGATGCCTATGCTGGTGTCGTCACCGCACTCGATGGTGTCAACTGGAAAGACCGTGATGCTCGCTATGTCATTCTCATTACCGATGCGGGCGCCCGTGGGCCGGACGACAAGCTCGGCAGTACCGGGCTCGATGCGGAAAAGCTGAATCAGCTGGCGCGGGAAAAGGGTGTTGTCCTGTTGGTGTTGCATTTGCTGACGCCAGCTGGCGAAGAGAATCATGCCGCGGCTGCGGCACAGTACAAGAAGCTGTCGCACTACCCGGATATCGGCAGCCTGTATCACGGCGTCGCAGCGGGTGACGTCACGGCTTTCGGCAAGGCAGTCGATGCGATTGCGGGTCAGATCAGCGGCCAGCTTCAGCACACGGTCACTGCGGCGGTGGACGAGCAGTTTCCCGACACAACGCCTGCTGAAGCTGCGCCGGATGCGGCAGTAAAAGAAGCGGTGCCACAGTCGGTCGAAGAGAAAAATCTCGCAGCGTTGCAGCAGAAACTGTACAAGCTGGGGCACGCGCTGCGCATGCAGTACTTGCGCAAGCAAAAAGACGGCAAGGTACCCGAAGTGTTCGATGCCTGGTTGATCGACCGCGACTTTCTCAACCCCGAACAGTCCACCGTCGATGTGCGGGTGTTGTTGACGCGTGATCAGCTCAGTGATCTGCATGATTTGATGCGCCAGGTCATTGATACCTTCCAGAATGGCCTGATTACCCCGCAAGGGTTTATCGACAATATTCGCAAGCTGGCAGCGACACTCAGCCGCAACCCTGAGCAGTTGGGTGAGAATGGTGCGGGCAGCAGCCTGTCAGAAATGGGTTTCATGAAAGAGTACATCGAGGATCTGCCCTATCGCAGTGAGGCCATGACATTGACACTGGAAGACTGGGCGGAATGGCCAGCGCGGCGGCAGATCGAGTACATCAACCGCCTGGAGAACAAGATCGCCTACTACAAGGCGTTGTACGACCATACCGATCTGTGGGTGTCCCTCGATGGCGGCTCCGTCGACGGGCAGTCGGTGTTCCCCGTCGAGTTGCAAATGCTGCCTTGATGATGCACGTCCATCAGCAGGGGCACCGGGGTTCTCGCACCCCGGGCAGAAGTGACGAGCGCGTGTTGATCTATCATCTGCGCGATGTTGTCAAAACGCGCGAGGCCGAGGGCGTCGCGTTCAAGCTGAAAGTTCCCAGCCTGCAGATTGCCCTGGGCGAAAAGATTGCGCTGATCGGCGAGAGTGGCTGTGGCAAGAGCACGCTGCTCGATCTGTTGACCTTCATTTCCCGCCCGACTGCGGTAGGCGCCTTTCGTTTTCGCCCAGAACCCGGCGCTGCGCCAATCGACATCCAGGCGCACTGGGAGAAGAAACAGTTCAACGAACTCAGTGACCTGCGGATGTTGCGGCTTGGCTATGTGATGCAGACAGGCGGGTTGCTGCCGTACCTGACGGTACGCGAGAACATTGGTCTGTCGCGCCGGTTGCTGGGGCTCGACCCGGATGCGGTCGATGAGCTTGCTTACGATCTCGGCATCCACAAACATCTGGACAAGAAGCCGTCACAGCTTTCTACCGGGGAGCGTCAGCGGGTTGCCATTGGCCGCGCGCTGGCGCACCGGCCATCGATCGTGATCGCCGATGAGCCCACGGCCTCTCTCGACCCCATCGCGGCGCAGCGCATCATGGCGCTGTTCATCGAGATGGTGGAATCGCTGAATATCACGGTTATCGTTGCTAGCCACGCTTGGCGTCATGTGAAGTCGCTGGGATTGCGTCGCCTCAAACTGCGTATCCACAAGGATGTGGATGGTGGTGTCGCTGAAACCATCGTTTCGGGGTAGTGGCAGCATGCGTCGTCTGAGAAAACTGCTGTGGTTGTCGTGGCGTGATTATGTCAATGAGTGGCAGATGTCGGGCTGTTTCGTGCTGGCGCTGGCGGCGGTACTGGGGCCGATGCTGATTCTGTTCGGGCTCAAGTCCGGCATTATCGGCAATATGCTCGACCAGCTGGTCAATAATCCGCGTAACCTGGAAATCCAGACGGTTGGTGCGGGCCGTTTCGACAAGCCGTGGATCGAGGCATTGCGCCAGCGTCCGGAAACCGGCTTTGTCATCCCGAAAACCCGCAGCCTGTCGGCGAGCCTGGATCTCAAAAGCGATCATGCACCAGACATCGTTGCCGTCGAACTGGTGTCGTCGGCGCCGGGTGATCCTTTGCTGGGTGAGTTGGCGGCAGCGCTGAAGACACCAAGCGACGTGATTCTATCGAGTGTGGCTGCTGACAAGCTGAGGGTGCGGGCCGGGGACGAAATCGATGCCAGTGTGGCGCGGCGTTTTCATGGCAAACGCCAGCGTGAACACATTGCCTTGAATGTCGTCGGGGTTGCGCCGCCTTCGGCCAGTCGCAGGGAAGCTGCGTTCATGCTGCTGGAGACGGCGGAGGCCATCGAAAGTTTCAAGGACGGGGTCGCCGTCGAGACCTTTGGCTGGGATGGTGATGAACCACAAGGTGAGAGTACACGGCTCTATTCTGGCTTCAGGCTGTATGCGCGCTCCCTCGATGACGTGACGCAGCTGAGCCGATACATGCAGGATCTCGGCTTGAAAGTGCGTACACGCTCCGAAGATATCGAGATCGTGCAGGGGATGGACCGGAATCTCACCATGATCTTCTGGGTCGTGGCGATGATCGGTCTGATCGGTTTCTCGGTCTCACTGGGCGCGAGCTTGTGGGCCAATGTCGAGCGCAAACAGCGTGATCTCAGCATGATGCGGCTGGTTGGATTCCACACCGGTGACATCGTCTGGTATCCGGTATTCCAGTCGGTACTGACGGCGATTGGTGGCTGGGCGCTGGCGGTCGCGATCTATTTCGGTGTCTCCAAAGGCATCAACCAGCTGATGGCATCGCAGCTGCGACCGGGAGAGGAAGTCTGCAAGCTGGCGCCCGAACATCTTGTGCTCGCACTGCTCCTGACCCTGGTGGCCTCAGTCGTGGCGGCTGCCCTGGCCGGCCTGCGGGCGGCCCGGATCGAGCCGGCTGAAGGTTTGCGGGAAGTCTAGGAGACTGTTGGACTTAGCCGTTTGCAGCCAAGCGGTGCCAAGTCCGGCAGGTTCCTAGGGCAACACCACACCTTCATTCATCAGAAACGTGGTCAGACGGATCAGGGGCAGGCCGATCAATGCATTGGGGTCGTCGCCCGCCATCTTTTCGAACAGCGTGATGCCAAGCCCTTCGGACTTGAAGCTGCCGGCACAGTTGTATGGCTGTTCCTTGTGTAAATAGCGTTCGATCTGTTCCGCCGTCAATGTTCGGAACCATACCCCGAATGGCACGATGTCCAGCTGCATCTTGCCTGTGCTGGTATTGAGCAGGGCGAGGCCGGTAAGAAAGCGTACCTCTTTGCCAGCAAACCCGCTGAGTTGTGCCGCGGCCTTCTCGTGCGTTCCCGGCTTGCCGATAATATTGCCATCGCAGACAGCGCATTGATCTGACGCAATCACCAGGTGGGCGGGGTAGTGTGATCTTGCGGCCTCGGCCTTGGCCGCGGTAAGCCGGCGAACCATCGCTGCGGGTGATTCCCCGGGCAGCGGTGTTTCGTCGATCTCTGGCGCGAAGGTCTCGAACGGAAGTGACAGCCGCTCCAATAGCGCTGCGCGGAATGGCGAAGTCGATGCCAGAACAAGGGGAAGCATGGTTTCTCCAGAGCTAAGAGCGTTGTAACTATTCGGTAGGTAGAAAAATAGAGCCGTTACTGTGTGTTTTCTTTTGACAGCGGGACAGTCGACTGCGTAGAATCGCGCGCTTATGTCCGGACTGCCGCTGCAATTGGTCGATCCCTTCAGGCAGGCCAGCCTTGGTGCCGAGTACCAGGGCGAACTGTCGTTTGACAAGATGCCGCGTTTGCGGGCACTGCTCGTCGAACAGACCGAAGGGAGTGTAAGGTATCGACTCCGATTTTCGCAACCGGGCAGTCGACGTTACTGCCTGGAAGGGGAAGTCGAAACCTTGGTTTCGCTACCCTGTCAACGTTGCTTTCGCCCATCACCGCACCAGGTGGAAGGGCGTTTCTGCTTCGAGCTGGTAGAAACCGAGGCGCAGGTTGATCTGGTCGAGGATGGCTGTGAAGCGTTGCTGGTAACAGACGAACGTATCAGCCTCGTCGGATTGCTTGAAGACGAGGTATTGCTGGGGTTGCCGGCAATTGCGGTTCACGACGACATTGCGGCTTGCGAAGGCTCGGACTGGCAACAGTGGATGGCACAAGAGCAGGGCAAGTTACTGAATGAGAATGCCGGGGATGAGGACAACCCGTTCGCGGCATTGGCCGGCCTGAAAGATACCCTTGCCTCGAAAGAGGGCAAAGAGTAACGATCGGTCCGACATCGATGTATTTGAAGACTGGAGCTGAATCATGGCTGTACAAAAGAGTAAGAAGTCACGTTCGCGTCGCGGCATGCGTCGTTCACATGACAGTTTGAATGGACCCACCTTGTCCATCGATCCCGTAACCGGTGAGACGCATCGTCGCCACCACGTGACGCCGGATGGTTTCTACCGCGGCAGACAAGTCATCGTGATGGCCGAGGAGGTCGAAGAAGACGAGGAGTAATCTCCTCACGAGCGGGACAACGACGACAGGCGCTACATGCGCCTGTCGTCGTTTTCAGTAACTCAAGTTTCGGAGTTCGTTCTTGAGTTCATGGATTTGACCAACATTCTAGCGGACGCTCTTCCGGTAGCTTGGGTAAAGCGGAGCGTGCCCAACAAAGGCCTTGGTGTTATACCGGCCCGTGGTTGTTGGGCACGTCACTATCGTTCCTTTGCCCAACCTACCTGAATTCAGGGGGCAGAAGTGAGTGCTGCGAAGTCCGAAACTTGAGTTAGAAACCCGGAAACAATCGGAGCAGCCATCGCATGTCGCGACAACATTATCGGATTTCACTGGATGCAATGAGTGGGGACCTAGGCCCTGAGGCCGTCGTCCCGGCGGCGCTCGACGCACTGCGGACATTCGATGACATCGCTCTCGTGCTGGTTGGTGATGAGTCGAAAATTCGTCAGCATCTAGGTGATGCTTCTTCGGCACGGTTGAGCATTGTGCATGCAACCGAGGTGGTCACCATGGAGGATGCGCCAGCTCAGGCGCTGCGCACGAAGAAGGATTCGTCGATGCGGGTGGCGATCAATCTGGTCAAGGAAGGCAAGGTCGATGCGGCCGTCAGCGCAGGCAATACCGGCGCGTTGATGGCGACCGCCAAGTTTGTGCTCAAGACCCTGCCGGGTATCCATCGCCCGGCCATTTGTACCGCTGTGCCTTCCGGAAGCGGCAGCCATACACACCTGCTCGATCTTGGCGCGAACATCGATTCGTCGCCGGAACAGCTGCATCAGTTTGCCGTTATGGGTTCGGTCATGGTGCAGGCGGTGGATAACAATGCGGCGCCCGCCGTCGGGCTGCTGAACGTCGGCGCCGAGGCGATCAAGGGCAGCGCCGAGGTCAAGGCAGCCGGCGAGCTGCTGGCAGCTAGCCCGTTGAACTATGTCGGCTTCGTCGAAGGCGATGATATCTATGCCGGCAAGGTGGACGTGGTGGTCTGTGATGGCTTTGTCGGCAATGTGGCGCTGAAAACCAGCGAAGGTCTGGCGAAGATGATTTCCAGCAATCTTCGGGATGAATTCCTGCGCACGCCATTAACGAAGCTGGCCGGCCTTATTGCCATGCCTGTGCTCAAGGCATTTCGTCGCAAGATCGATCCGCGGCGCTACAATGGTGCCAGTTTGCTGGGTCTCAACGGTGTTGTGATCAAGAGCCACGGTGGCGCTGACCGTCTTGCCTTTGCCAATGCCATCAAGATTGCGCGCATCGAGGCACACCAGAAGGTGCCGGAAAAGATCGGCGCGCAGATTCAAAGCCTGCTCTCTGAATAGCAGCCGTGTAACATAGCGGCAGAACAAAACGATTGTATTGGAGCACCCTATGTATTCTCGCATTACCGGTACCGGCAGCTATTTGCCCGAAAAAGTCCTGACCAACAAGGAGCTGGAGACGATTGTCGACACTTCTGATGAATGGATCAGAGATCGTACCGGTATCCGCGAGCGTCACGTAGCTGCCCCGACAGAAACGACTTGCGACCTTGCCGAGCAGGCGGCGCGCCATGCGCTCGAGGCTGCTGGCAAGCACCCCGATGATGTCGATCTGATCATTATCGCCACCACGACCCCTGACAAGGTATTCCCCAGCACGGCCTGTCTGCTGCAAGCCCGGCTTGGCATACGCGGTTGCACGGCGTTCGATCTGCAGGCTGTCTGCACCGGGTTCGTCTATGCAGTGGGTGTTGCCGACAAATTCCTCAAATCCGGTTCGCACAAGTGTGCGCTGGTGATCGGCGCCGAGACTATCACTCGGTTGCTGGACTGGACCGACAGAACCACCTGTGTGCTGTTTGGCGATGGTGCCGGAGCCGTGGTGCTCGAAGCCGGTGACGAACCCGGCATTCTCTCGACCCACCTGCATGCCGATGGTCAGTACGAGAAGCTATTGCATGTCCCGGCAGGGATCTCTACCGGGTTTGCCGAAATCCAGGCCGAGTCGGCGTTCATCCAGATGAAGGGCAATGAGGTGTTTCGGGTGGCGGTCAACACGCTTGGCAGAATCGTCGATGAAACGCTGGAAGCGAACAAGATGGCCAAGGAAGACATCGACTGGCTGGTTCCGCACCAGGCCAATGTGCGTATCATTCAGGCAACGGCCAAAAAGCTCAAGATGGATATGGATCACGTTGTCGTCACCGTTGCTGAGCATGGCAATACCTCGGCCGCGTCGGTGCCGCTGGCACTGGACACGGCGGTCAGGCGAGGAGACATCAAGCCGGGTGAAACGGTAATGATGGAAGCTTTTGGTGGCGGGTTTACCTGGGGTTCTGTACTGGCGGTGATGTAGCCGACATATGGCAACAGAAATCGAACGCAAGTTTCTTGTCGTCAGCGATGCCTGGCGCGACGCCGTGACGCACAGCGCCATCTTCAGACAGGGTTATATCGCAACGGGAGAAACAACTCGGGGTTCGGTTCGGGTGCGGATTTCCGGTGATCAGGCGTGGCTGAACATGAAATCTGCGACACGCGGCATGGAACGGCTGGAGTTCGAATACCCCTTGCCGCTCGAAGATGCGATCCAGATCCTTGACTCCCTCTGTGAATCCCCCATCATCGAGAAAACCCGGCACTATGTCCGTCATGCCGACCACACTTGGGAAGTGGATGTGTTCGAGGGCGAGAACGCTGGCTTGGTGGTTGCCGAGGTTGAGCTCGAAACGACAGAAGACCGCCCCTCGTTGCCGGTATGGGTTGGGAACGAGGTCACAGATGATTTGAGGTACTACAACGCCTGTCTCGTAAAGCACCCCTTTAGCACGTGGTGATGACAGAGTGACTTGAGCGGCATTGGGTTTCTGCCTAATCTTGTACTCGTCGCAGACAGCAACATAACCTCATACAGGGAGATACGATGGTTAACATTTTTATAGCGGATGGTCAGCCATTCGAGGAGAAGGATATCCTCGCTGAGTTCGCAGCAGAAGGAATTCAAGTTCGCAAACAGTGCCGTACCAGTGAAGATCTGGTCGATGCGGTGAAGAAGGAGCAACCTGATGTCGTGTTGCTGTCTTTGACACTCGGTGGATTGGGCGCCTTTGAGGCGATTGACCAGATCAGAATGAACTTCCCACGGGTGGGTATCGTCATCATGCTGGTGCATGCAGACGGGCCATTCCCCAAGCGCCTGCTTGATACGGGCGCCAGTGGTTTCATTTCTCGAAACACCGATCCGGCCGATGTTGTTGCCGCTATCGTGACGGTCAAAGCGGGTGAAAAATACATCAGCCCGGAAATTGCCCAGAAAATCGCAATTTCACTCCTGCCTGGTGGCGAAGAGTCGCCGCTGGATCGCCTCTCTGAGCGTGAAATGCAAGTCATGTTGCAGCTGAGCCAGGGTGACTCGCCGTTGCTGATTTCGAGCAGGCTGGCGCTGAGCCCGAAAACTGTCAGCACATACAAGCATCGCGTTCGCGACAAGCTTCGCGTCGATGATACTCAGGAGATCTTTGCGCTGGCAGGCACTCACGGCTTGGTCGCACGCTAGCCCGCCAGGACTGTTCCATGTATCGGGAAGCATAGGCTTCCCGATACATGACGCACTGAAAAACAAATCGGGCTAGAATTTCGTCATGGAATTCAGTCTCGATTGCCGCCGTTGTCCGCGGCTGGCGCACTACCTCAAATCGCTCCGCCTTCGTTTTCCCGACTATCACAATGCGCCGGTGCCTGCATTTGGTGATTCCGCCGCAGGGTTGATGATTGTCGGGCTGGCCCCCGGGCTGCATGGCGCCAATGCCACCGGCAGAGTTTTTACCGGCGATCCGTCTGGTGATCTGCTGTTCGCCACCTTGCACCGTTTCGGTTTCTGCAACTATCCATCGTCCCGTCTGATGGTCGATGATCTGCGGCTCGACAATTGCCTGATTACCAACGCGGTCAAATGTGTGCCTCCCTCGAATCGTCCTAACAGCACCGAACGCAAGCGTTGCGGCAGTTTTTTGCGCGATGAGATTGATACCCTTGCGCCCCGTGTCATTGTCGCACTGGGGCGTATAGCGCACGACAGCGTTCTCAAGGCGTTGGACCAGACCATCTCCCGGTATCCCTTTGCCCATCTTGCTGAACACCGGCCGCTGGATGCAGAAGGCCCGGTCTTGCTGGACAGCTATCATTGCAGTCGCTACAACGTGCAGACCAAGCGGCTGACGGCTGCGATGTTCGACAAGGTGTTTGCGAGAGCACGGGAGTTGCTGTGACAGCGCAAGACAAGGCCACGGCCCAGGCGTTCGATCACCAGGAGATGCTTGCCACTATGCCCGCCGCGCCCGGTGTCTACCGCATGCTCGGTGACAAAGGTGAGTTGCTGTATGTGGGCAAGGCCAAGCATCTGAAAAAGCGGGTGGCCAGCTATTTCGTCAGCGGTAGAAACAGCCTGCGCATTCGCAAAATGGTGGCGCAGATACGAGATATTCAGATCACCGTCACCGAAACCGAGGCGGAAGCGCTGCTGCTTGAGAGCAATCTGATCAAGCAGCATCGGCCTCGCTACAACATTCTGCTGCGGGACGATAAATCCTATCCCTATATCTACGTTTCCACCGAAAGCGCTTATCCACGTCTGAGTTTTCATCGCGGCGCCCGTAGTGGCAAGGGGCGCTATTTTGGGCCCTATCCGTCGGCCACGGCGGTACGTTTCACGCTTAGTCAGTTGCAAAAGTTGTTCAAGGTGCGGCTCTGTGAGGACAGCTATTACCGCAATCGTTCCCGTCCCTGTCTCCAGTATCAGATCAAGCGTTGTTCAGCGCCCTGTGTCGATCTTGTTTCACAGGAGGACTATCGGCGAGATATCGAAGACAGCATGCGCTTTCTCTCCGGCAAGAGTGATGAGCTGATCGCCGAGCAGATCGTCAAGATGGAGCAGGCCTCCGCTGCGCTGGAGTTCGAGCAGGCGGCGCAATACCGCGACCAGATCGAGCTGATGCGGAAGATCGCGCAGCAGCAGTACATCAGTGGGGCAAAAGGGGATGTCGATGTGATTGCGGTTGCTATCGAGCAGGGGGTTGCCTGCGTGCAGGTGTTTTATATCCGCACTGGCAACAGCCTTGGTAACCGGGCGTTTTTTCCGCGCCTACCGGACAAGGGCGCTGACGAGAACGAGGTGCTGGCGGCTTTTCTCGGGCAATACTATGCAGCCCGGGAGATCCCAGCCGAAGTCATCATCAGTCGGCCATTGAAAGATCATGTGTTGATCGAGCAAATGCTGCGGCTGCGCAAGGAAGGCAAGGTGGTGCTGAAAAGCAGTGTTCGTGGTGAGCGTTCAAAATGGTTGGAGATGGCCGAGCGCAACGCGCGTGTCGCGCTGCGTTCCCGCCTCGCATCACGCGAGACGGTACGAACACGGTATGAAGACCTGCAAGAACGGCTCGGGCTCGATGAAATACCCAAGCGCATGGAGTGTTTCGATATTTCCCATACCCAGGGCGAGGCGACGGTTGCCTCCTGTGTCGTCTTCAATGAAGAAGGGCCGCTCAATGGCGACTATCGGCGCTTCAATATCACCGGCATTACGCCCGGAGACGACTATGCGGCCATGCATCAGGCGCTGACCCGGCGCTATCGCAGACTGGCGGAGGGCGAGGGTGTGTTGCCTGATATTCTTTTCATCGACGGTGGTCGTGGTCAGCTGCATCAGGCCGAGGCGGTGCTCAGCGATTTTCAGATCCAGGGTGTCACGCTGGTCGGGGTCGCGAAGGGCGAGGGACGCAAGGCTGGTTTGGAAACGTTATTTGTTTCGGGCCAGGACAAGGGTATTTCATTGCCACCCGACAGTCCCGCGTTGCAACTGGTGCTGCAGATTCGGGATGAGGCGCATCGATTCGCCATTACCGGCCATCGCAAGCGGCGGGCCAAGGCGCGGGTCAGTTCGACACTGGAGGAGGTGCCGGGGTTGGGGCCAAAACGGCGCCAGGCATTGCTGCAACACTTTGGCGGCATCCGCGCCATTGCCACCGCCAGTATCGAGGAGTTGGCCAAGGTGCAAGGCATCAGCAGGCGTCTCGCCGAGACCATCTATGGCAGCTATCATGACGA